>JAPWUZ010000297.1 GCA_028275265.1 Armatimonadota bacterium
GCTTTTGCGAGCGCATCCGCAAAGCGCACCCAGCATGAAGCGGGTCACACAGGCAATGCACCACTATCTGCCTGTGCCATGCGAAATCCGATACGTGAGCCCGCGCCCGCCGGCGATTCTCCGATGGCGCGTGCCTGCGGCGGCTATCCACGTCCTGTACGTGCTCTGCACACAACGATACCTTCAACACCTGGCAGCCCGCCTGCCGCGTTGCGATGTACTGCACTTGGTAGACCACAGCGAGTCCTTCCTGTTGCCGGTTACATCTGCGAACCGGAAGGTCGTTACCTGCCACGACCTGATACCGCTGGTGTTGGAGAACATCTATCGTCACTCCTTGAGCCGACAGCTGGGGCGATGGCTGTACCGAACGACGGTGAAGCACATCGCATGCGCAGACGTCATCATTACCTGCAGCCGTGCTACCGCCAGCGACCTGGAGCGTCTCCTTTCGATACCTGCGCAGAAGGTGAAAACGGTATACAACGGTGTGGATACCGGCTTTTTCACCCTGTTGCCGGACGACCTGCGGCAGCGCAAACGCGAGGCGCTGGGGTTCCAGCCGCACGAGACAGCAATACTGCACGCCGGCTCGAACGCCCCCTATAAGAACATCCCTGCCGTGCTGCGCACGGTAGCACACCTGCGTCACAGTGGGCATCTGGTGAGGTGGGTCAAAGCAGGACAGTCCTTGCCTGCGCCATATCAGCGACTGGCACGCGAGCTGGACATTGCCGATTGCATTCAGGTGGAAGCCGATATCGATGACCTCCGTCTTCGCGACCTGTACCAGAGCTGCGATGTCTTGCTGTTTCCCTCGTGGCGCGAAGGATTCGGTTTGCCGGTACTGGAATCGCTGGCGTGCGGCACACCGGCGGTGATTGCAGACACCCCTGCGTTAAATGAGTGGGCAGGCAAGGTGTGTCCGGGCGCACCGCCGAGCGATGTACCGTCGCTGGCGGAGAAGGTGCTTCTCAGCGTGGAAGAGAGCCGTTCACCCGTTGCGCGGGCACGCTTGCGCGAATTTGCACTGCAGTTCGACTGGCGGACCATCGCCCGGCAGATTGCCGGGGTATATGCTCAGGAGTAATATCATGCGAATCCTCTACGTGAACCAGTGGGGAGGGCTGGGCGGAGCCGAAATCAGCCTACTGCGCGTGCTGGAACGCCTGCCGCGCGATCAGGTGCAACCGGCTCTGGCTTGTCCGCCCGGCGCACTCGCCGAAGAAGCGCGTGCTCTGGAAGTAGAGGTGTTTCCCAGCGAGTTCCCCTCCCTACGCCGAAGCGGCGAACTGAGCGAGGGCGTTTTGCAACGGCTCCGTGATGCTGTCGCCCGGTGCGACCTGGTACATGCCTATTCGGTGCGCGCGGGATGGTTTGCCGGTCGCCTCTGCCGCAACCTGCGGGTGCCGATGGTGTGGTCCATCCATGACCTGTTTCCCTACCTCTGGCAGAAGATATGGCTTCGAGCGGTGGCTCAGCGGTATGCCGGAGCGGTGGTTGCCTACTCCAGGGCGTTACAAAGGCAAATGGGGAAGGGGCTCCAAGACAGGGTGTACCACATCCCGCACGGCGTCGATACCTCCCTGTTCCGCCCGCTGGAGCCTCCGGCGCGTACCGAGGTGCGCCGTCGGTTTGGCACCCCTGCCGACGTTCCTGTGGTGATTCACGTGGGACGGGTGATGCCCTTCAAAGGACAGCACCTCTTCTTGCAAATGGCACAGACGCTGCGTTGCCACCATCCCGATGCTGTCTACTGGCTGGCGGGCGATGACAGCATGGGAGACCATCATTATGCCGTGAGCATCAGGGGGATGTGCGAAGCGGCTCAGCCTCAGATACGCTGGTTGGGATTTCAGCGCGACATTGCCCCTGTAATCGCCGCTGCCGATGTGCTGGTACATTGCAGTACCCGCCCGGAGCCGTTTGGTCTGGTCATTCTGGAGGCAATGGCGTGCGGTGCCGTCGTTGTTTCGGCAAACCGGGGTGCGCCAGCCGAAATCCTTGAGAACGGGCGTACCGGCATTCTGACGCCACCGAACAAACCCCGCCCCCTGGCAGATGCCGTGCATTCCCTGCTCGCCAGCGAGCAGCAAAGATGGGCAATAGCCTCTTCTGCGCGCCGTACAGTTTGTGAGCGATATACCTTAGAACAGCATATCCAACGTCTTCTCGCGCTGTATCAGAGTCTACTGTAAACCACGTTGCCACCGCTCGAAGTGCTCGCGAGCGAGGCGTTCCCAGCCCTGGCGCACCAGATTCAGCCCGAACATGTACAGTTCGAATCGTTCGGACAAGCGTCTGAACAGCGGCGCCTCGTGCCGCCATTCGCCCTCTTCAAAGGTGGAAACGATGTAATAGGACTTCTTGCCTTGCTGAACGTAGTCGATGAGCGCATCCTTGCTCAGCGCGTGCCGCAGACGCGGCATCGCTTCTGGGTAAACGCCTGACCAGAACAGGGTAAAGTCCCCGATGTGGCGGTGAACCTCACGCTCGCGGGCAAAGGATGTGGCGTTGAGCAGCATATCACCTTCCGCCAGCATCTCTGCCACCTCCTGTAACGCCCTGCCGCGCGCGTCGCGGATGCGGTAGATGTTATCGATGTGGGTAAACTCGGTCAGCAGGTTCACCATGTAACGCAAAACGGCAGGCTCGTACTCCTGAAGCACGCGCGTAAACGCCTGCTCTACCAGTGTACCGAACAGTTGCCGCAGCGGATGTTGTTCTGAGATAGGCTGTGGCATCGCTTCCCCCTCCTGCGCAATCCGTCTCGGAGAACCTTGCCACACTCATTTCCATCTATTATACTATGACCGTGAGGAAAAGGGTTTCGTTCCAATGGCAGGGGGCGGGATTGTCAGCGCTGACCTCTGGAGGCAAACGGCATGTCTCATAACGGAAAACCCGAAGACCGTTCCGCGCTGGATATGCCCGCGTGGATGGTTGCACTGGTCATTGTGGTCATGCTCCTGATCGCTCTCATGGCGTTCTGGCACAGCGCAAGGGTCTCGTACGAGTCGCTTCCGCGCAATCAGTCCGACGTTGTGGAGCAGTAGAAAAAGGGCGTCCCGCACGGGGGACGCCCCGAGTGCTCACTCAGCGTGGTGGCAGCTGTTCCGGCGCAATGGTCGCATTCGCTCCTTTGCCTTTCATCGGTTAGACACACGCTCTCTACACGGCAGGTAGCTCTACTTCGGGGAAAGAACTGAATCCCATCACAGCTATCGCCGTGGAGGTACCTGATGAAAACCTGTTTCAACACCATCACCTGCGGAGCAGACAAACCGCTGGAGGCAACGCTCGACCTGCTCGGCAAATACGGTTACGATGGCGTGGAGATCGAGGCGGGGCGTATCGATGACTATCTCACGCGCCATTCTCTCAGTGA
>JAPWUZ010000033.1 GCA_028275265.1 Armatimonadota bacterium
CGCGTAGCCCAGGTTGCAGTCTGAGGCGATAAGATGCACTTCGGGAAACTCCTGCTGCACCATCGCTGCGCTGTCGTCGCGGGAGGCGTTGTCCAGCACCCACACCTCCATCGTCTCGGCGGGGGGGTAACGGCACAGCGACTGCAGGCACGCCCGCAACAGGTCGCGCGTGTTCCAATTGACAATGAGTACGGAGAGGGTCATAGCAGCTCCCTCAGCTCGCGCACCAGCAGGTCGGGTGGATGGTGGCGGAAGGGGTTGATGGGCACATCCAGCCTCCAGATGCCCACCGTGCGACAGCCTGCTGCCCTGCCCGCCTCCACGTCCATCCAGTAGTCGCCCACCACCACGCACCGCGCGGGAGCGATGTCCCACTGCTGCAGGGCGACCCGCACATGCTCAGGATGGGGCTTTACCTGCCGCACGTCGTCCCGGCTGACCAGCAGGTCATACGGAATCTGCAGGGCATTCAGCGTGCGCAGAGAGACCTCGCGGTCGTTGCGGGTGATGATGCCAATCCGCGCGCCCCGCGAACGCAGTGCGTGCAGCAGGTCGTACATGCCGGGCACCGGTCGGGGCGAGGCGCAGTACGCCATCTCCATCGCCTGCAGGCGTGCGAAGGCACGCTGCCGCAGTTCGGCACTTTCCTGCTTCTTGCCCGCCTCGCGCAGGGTGTTCACCGCCTGCTCCACTGCGCCCAGCGCGTCCATCTCCTGTAACGGGGCGGTGTCGATACCGTATTCGGCAATCAGCTGCAGGCTCGCCGCACGCAGTCTGGAGAAGTCGATATCCGTCTCGACCAGCGTGCCGTCGAGGTCGAACAGAACCGCCTCGGCATCGTTCAAAATCACGTGCATACCTGCATTATACCCGCCTTTGGGCGATGCCGACAGCAGGCGACGGTCGGTGCATTGGGCAAAAAGGGGGGGGATGGCACTCACCGCCGTCCCTTCTCCTAAAAGGACTCACCACACGACATTTTTGCGCGTTCTCGCCCCCACCCCAGCCCTCCCCACGGGCGGGGAGGGAGTGACGGATCCTCCCCCGTCCACGGGGGAGGTCAGGAGGGGGGTGAGCTCCCCGTCCACGGGGGAGGTCAGGAGGAGGGCGCAACTCACTGGACCCTCCTCACGTCAACGAAACTGTCGTATAGTAAGCCTACAAGGAGAGAGGTGCATACTCCCCCTTCCTTCTCAGGGAAGGGGGGTGGGGGTTAGGTCGTTCCTCTGTCAGCCTCAGCCCCTGCCCCTCTCCTTGTAGGAGAGGGGATGAGGGTTCAATTCCCCGAATATTAGTAAAAAGGGATTCAGGAGGCACGGTATGACGAAACAGGTCATCACCGCCGCCGATGCGCCGGCGGCAATCGGCCCCTACTCGCAGGCGATTCGGGTGGGCAATCTGGTGTTCACTTCGGGGCAAATCCCGCTGCACCCGCAAACGGGCGACATCGTGGGAGAGACCGCCGCGGAACAGGCGCGTCAGGTGTTGCAAAACCTGCAGGCGGTGCTGCAGGCGGCGGGGGCGTCGCTGCAAAACGTGGTCAAAACCACCATCTTCCTCACCGACCTGTCGCAGTTTGCGGCGGTGAACGCGGTATACGCCGAGTTCTTCCCGGAGAACCCGCCTGCCCGTTCTACGGTGCAGGTGGCTGCCCTGCCGCGCGGCGTGCAGGTGGAGATCGAAGCCATCGCCGTCGTGGAGTGAGCATTTCCTGATGTCTACCGGCGGCTTTCGGCAGGAGGTACTGAACGTCTATCTGGCGACGCTGCTATCGCGGCGGGGGCTGGTTGCGCTGCCCGAACAGCGTCTGCCCCATGCCCTGCCCGATGTGCTGGTCTCTTTTCGCGGTTTGCGCCTGATTATCGAAGGCGAGGTGGACGACCAGCCAGGCGCGGACTTGCGGGCATGGAAGAAGGCGGTGGAACGGGTGGACAGGGGTCTGGCGCACCTCGCGCTGGCGGTAGTCTATCCGCATACCCTGCGCCGCGCCTCTCCCGAAGAGGCGTTGCGTGCGCTGGAGAGCGTGAGCCTGCGCTTCAGCGTGTGCCGTACCCCGCCTCCAGAGATCCCCGACTGGCATACCGGCACCATAGACCACCTGCACGCCACCCTCGAGAGCGCATACGCCCTGCTTGCCTCGGAAGACGAGGTGCGGGCGGCGGTGGAACTGCTCACCGAGGCGATTCACACCCTCGCCAACGCGCTGTACGGGCTTGGCGTCAGCGACGAACGGCTCGCCCTGCCGCTGGGCATCGCGCCTTCTGCCGTAGACCCCACGAAGGTGGAACAGAAAACCGCCGTCCGCCAGATTGCCGCCCTCGTGGTGGTCAACGCCATGCTCTTTCAGGAGGAGCTGGTGCGCACCGACCCGCGAGTCCGCACCCTGCACGAGTGCATGGAACAGCCCAGCCCGCACGACGCCCTGCTTCAGGTGTGGCAGTTCATCCTGCAGCACATTAACTACCATGCGGTCTTCGACCTCGCACGCAGGCTGTTGCAGACCCTCCCGCCCGACCGCACGCTGGACGACGCCCTGCGCCGCTGCGCCCAGACGGTGCGCGAAATCGCTCGCCGACGGGTGTTGCTGCGCCATGACCTCGCGGGACGGGTGTATCACCTGCTGCTGGGCAGTATCGCCAAACCGCTGGGAACCTATTACACCTCCGTCGCGGCGGCGACCATCCTGCTGCGCGTCGCCCTGCAGCCCGAGCGGTGGGCGCAGATTCGCTGGCAAGACCCCGACAGCGCGGGCAACCTGCGCATCGCCGACCTCGCCTGCGGCACGGGTACCCTGCTGATGGCGGCATTGCAGACGGTCACCGATAACTTCCTGCGCGTCGCCAGCCTGCAAAGCGCACCCGACCTGCAAACTCACCGCCGCCAGCTGCTCGCGCAGATGCTGGAGAACGGGCTGTGGGGCTTTGACGTGCTGCAGTCGGCGGTACACCTCACCGCCACCACCCTCGCCCTGCCCATCCCCGAAGTGATGGTGAAGGGGATGCACCTGTACACCATGCCCCTCGGCATGCAGGACGGCACAGCGCGGCTGGGTAGCCTCGACCTCATGCAGGATGCCCCCGCGCAGGTCGCGCTTTCCCTCTTCCCGACTGAGGCGCAGCGCGTGACCGACGACTCCGCCGAAGCGCAGGGGGTGCGCGTGCCCAAACTGCATCTCATCTGCATGAACCCACCCTTCACCCGCACCTGCGGCGATAACCTGCTGTTCGGCTCGGTGAGTACGCAGGAACGTTCGCAGTTGCAGCGCGCCCTGCAGGAACGCATCCGCCGCAACCAGCTGCAGGCGTCGGTGACCGCGGGACTGGGCGCGGTGTTCATCGCGGTGGCAGACCGCTACCTGTTGCCCAAAGGACGCCTCGCCTTCGTGTTGCCTAAGGCGTTGCTGTCGGGCGTGGAGTGGCAGCCCTCGCGCCAGTTGCTGGGCAAAGGCTATCATCTGGAGACGGTCATCGTCAGCCATGACCCCGCGCGATGGAACTTCTCGGAGAACACCGACCTGAGCGAGGTGCTATTTGTGGCGCGCAAAGGACGCCCCTCCCCCGACGACCGCACGCTGTATGTGAACCTGTGGCGCAACCCCGATAACCCCGTGGACGCGCTGATGACCGCCGAGGCGATTCGGGAGGCGTCGCTGTCCCCCGCTTCCGAGGCGGTGCATCCCCTGTGGCTGGGTGACCAGAAGGTGGGGGAGGCGGTGCAGGTGCCGTGGGCGAAACTGCGCGAGCAACCGCACTGGATGACCCCCTGCGCCTTCGCACAGGGCGAACTGGGGCACGCCCTCTGGAGCCTGCAGGAGCGCGGCGAATGGCAGGGCGCGAGCGTGCCCCTCTGCCCACTCGGCGAGCTGGGAGAATTGGGACCGGACGTGCGCGACATCTTCGATGGGTTCGAGGTACTGCGCGAGGGAAGCACGCCCACCGATTACCCCGCTTTTTGGGGGCACGACGCTCGCACGGTCACCACGATGCTTCAAACGCCCAATACCTACCTGCTGCCTCTAACGCAACCGAGACCGGGCAGACCTCTGCGTAACATCAGTTTGTTAATCGGGCGTGCCGGCAGAGTCATCGTCTGTGAGCGCATGCGGTTGAACACGCAGCGATTGATTGCCGCGTGGTTACCCGAGGCGGTGCTGGCGGCGTCGTGGTGGCCTTTACGCCTGAAAGCGGGGCTGGACGATACGGCGGGCAAGGTGCTGGTGCTGTGGCTGAACAGCACGCTGGGGGTGCTGTTGCTCATCGCGAACCGCGTGGAAACGATGGGAGCATGGACGAAGTTCAAAAAGCCCACGCTGAGCGCGATGCCGGTGCTGGACGTGCGCCAGCTGAAGAAAGGGCAGTTGCGGCGGCTGGGGCAGACCTTTGACGCGCTGGCGGAGCAGCCGTTACTCTCCCTGCCGCAGATGCCGCAGGACGATACCCGATGCGCCATCGACGAGGCACTCAGCGCGGTGCTGGGGCTTCCCGACCTGACGCCCCTGCGCGAGGCGCTGGCACGCGAGCCGGTGGTCTGCCTGCAGCCCCTGCACCAGCGCAGGCGCTAGGCAGATACCGCCGAGCCGTGTTTTCTGCCCCCTTGATTTTGCCGTGCCGCACCCAGTACCATGTACGCCGAAAACGGTTGGGAGGAGGCGGATGGAGCAGAGGTTATCCCCGTCCGAACTGGCGCGGGAGGTGGTACGGCGGCTGGACGCGCAGCACGGGCGTCCTGTCTGGAAACAGCGGATGCCCCCGCTGGAGGAGCTGGTGGCGTGCATCCTGTCGCAGCACACGTCCGACGTGAACTCGGGCAGGGCGTATCAGCAGCTGCGCGAGCGGTTCCCCACGTGGGAGGCGGTCATCGAAGCCCCCACCGCGCTGGTGGAGGAAACCATCCGCCCGGGCGGGCTTGCCAGCAGTAAAGCGCCGCGCATTCAGGCAGTGCTGCGCGCCATCGCCGAGCGCAACGGGGGCACGCCGAGCCTCGACTTCCTGCAGCAGATGGACACCGAATCCGCCCGCCGCTATCTGCTCAGCCTGCCGGGCGTCGGTCCCAAAACCGCCGCGATTGTGCTTTGCTTCTCGCTGGGCAGACCGGTGATTCCGGTGGACACCCATGTGTTTCGCGTCTCGTGGAGGCTGGGTTTTTTCGACCGTCGGGTGGGCGAGGCGAAGGCACATGACCTGTTGCAGCAGATAGTGCCCGAAGAAGACATCTACGCCTTTCACGTGCATCTCATCCGGCACGGCAGGCAGGTTTGCAAGGCACAACGTCCCCGCTGCGAGCAGTGCGTGCTGGCGGATTTATGCGCCTATCGGCAGCAGGTGGGCAGGGTGTGATTTGCTCTCAGCCACGTCCCCCTCTCCCGACGCTGTGGGAGAGGTGTACCAGCTGGTCATCGCAACGGCGTCATTCTAACAGGTAAAATAGTCTAGAGGTTATAATTATTTTAAGAAGTAGGGAACGCTCATCGCCGGTGATGGGTATCTTGGTCAGCGATTGACCACCACACGCCGCAGTGATATAGCATGGGGCGTTCAAGGGAGGAACGGACGACGATGACAGGCAAAACCAACGGGCAGCCCTGGCAGGATTTGTCTCCGCTAAACCTGGCTTATCTTGCTGGGCTTTATGAGCTCTACCAGCGGGAACCGCAATCGGTGCCTCCGGCATTGCGCGAGCTTTTCCAGCGGTTTGGGGCACCTCCGGTGACGGAGGCGCGTCCCGCCGTATCCACAGGCATAGATTGTCGGGTGATTGCGGGAGCGGTGTCTTTGGCGCGAGCCATCCGTGCGTACGGACACCGTGCGGCGCAGCTCGACCCGCTGGGCACGCCACCTCCCGGAGACGCCGCCCTGCAGCCGGAAACGCATGGCATTACCGAACAGCACCTGCGTGCGCTGCCCGGGCACGTTGTTGGAGGCGTACTCAGCCACGACGCCCCCAATGCATGGACGGTCATCCAGCGGTTGCGTGCCGTGTACCAGGGCACGCTGGGATACGAGTTCGAGCATCTGGAGCGGGCGGAGGAGCGAGAATGGTGGGAAGAGGCGGTGGAATCACGCCGTTACGCCCCCCCGAACGACCCCATCGATGAGAAGGGACTGTTGCATCGCCTGACCGAAGTGGGGGCACTGGAGCGTTTTCTGCACCGCGCCTTCCCCGGTCACATCCGCTTCTCGCTGGAAGGGCTGGGCATGATGATACCCATGCTGGACGAGCTCATCACCGATGCGGCGCGCGTCGGCACGCGCTACATCTTGATTGGCATGGCGCACCGTGGACGGCTCAACGTGCTGGCACATATTCTCGGCAAGCCCTATGAACAGATTATCGCCGAGTTTATGGGTGCGCTACAGTCGCCGGGCGTTGCCTATACGGGCAGCAGCGACGAGGGCTGGACAGGAGATGTGGTGTACCATCTGGGCGGCTATCGTGCCTTCCAGCAGGGCGAGCAGGTGCGCATGGACATCTACCTTGCGCCCAACCCCAGTCATCTCGAGTGGGTGAACCCGGTGGTGGAAGGCATGGCGCGTGCCTGTGGCGAGCAACGCGACCGCCCCGGCGCACCCGAACAGGATGAGCGCATCTCGCTGCCGGTGCTGATACACGGCGATGCCGCTTTTCCAGCGCAGGGCATCGTTGCCGAAACGCTGAACCTCTATCGCCTTCCCGGCTACCGCACGGGTGGAACGGTGCACATCATCGCGAACAACCAGATTGGGTTCACGACCCCGCCGGAGTACGGACGTTCTACCCAGTATGCCAGCGACCTTGCCAAAGGCTTCGACCTGCCGGTCATCCACGTGAACGCTGATGACCCCGAAGCCTGTCTGACCGCTGTGCGTCTGGCGCACGCCTATCGCGAGCGATTCCTGAAAGATGTGATTATTGACCTGGTAGGTTATCGACGCTGGGGGCACAACGAGAACGACGAACCCGCCTTCACCCAGCCGCAGATGTATGCGCGCATCGCCCAGCATCCCACCGTGCGTGAGCTGTGGGTGCGCCGGCTAGTGCAAAAGGGGGTCATCACCCAGCAAGAGGCAGACCGAATGTTGCAAGAGGCTATCGAACGCCTGCACGCATTAAGGCGCAAGGTGGCGGAAAACGTCGAAATCCATATCCGCAAACCGCTGGCGGGACTGGAAGCGGGCGGTGAATTCGGCGGACTGGGCAGTCTGGAGGTGGAGGAACGCATCGATACGGGTGTGAACCCCGCACTGTTGCAGCGACTGAACACGGAGGTGACTCACATTCCGGACGGCTTCCACCTTCACCCGAAACTGCAGAAACCGTTCGCGATGCGACGCGAGGCGTTGACGGCAGAGGGAAAGGTAGACTGGGCACATGCGGAGATTCTCGCTTTCGCGTCCATTCTGGCGGAGGGCACGCCCATTCGCCTGACAGGGCAAGACGTTAGTCGTGGGACGTTCAACCAGCGGCATCTGGTTCTGCACGATGTCGAAACGGGCGAACGGTATAACCTGCTGCAGCACCTGCCCTCCGCGCGGGCATCTTTTGAGGTGTGGGACAGCCCCCTTTCGGAGGCGGCGGTGCTGGGGTTCGAATACGGCTACAGTGTGCAGGCAGAGAACACGCTGGTGCTGTGGGAGGCACAGTATGGCGATTTTGCCAACTCGGCACAGGTGATTATCGACCAGTTCATCGTATCGGGTCGTTCCAAGTGGGGACAGCGCAGCGGGCTGGTGTTGCTGTTGCCGCACGGCTACGAGGGGAGGGGTCCAGAGCACTCCAGTGCCCGTTTGGAGCGGTTCCTGCAGCTCGCCGCAGAGAACAATATCATCGTGGCAAACTGCTCGACGCCTGCCCAGTACTTCCACATCCTTCGACGACAGGCGAAGCTGCTGTCGCTGGATCCGCGCCCGCTGGTGCTGATGACCCCCAAGAGCCTGCTACGCCATCCGGCAGCGGTTTCTACCCTACAAGAGCTGGCACTGGGTCGGTTCCGTCACCTGCTTCACGAGCCGCGCCCGACCGACGAGGCGAGGCAGGTGCGTCGGTTCATCCTGTGCAGCGGCAAGGTGTACTATGACCTTCTGGCGACGGGCAAGCTCAGCCCGGATTCACCGGACTATGAGCCGCGCATTGCGGTGGCGCGGTTAGAACAGTTCTACCCGTTCCCCGCGCAGGAGATTGCGGAACTGCTGCAGCACTATCCGAATCTGCAGGAAGTGGTATGGTTGCAGGAAGAACCCCGTAACATGGGAGGCTGGTTGTTCGTGGCGCCGCGCCTGCGTGATATTCTGGGTGGTCAACTGCCTCTGCACTACATCGGGCGCGCGCGCATGGCCAGCCCTGCCGAGGGAATGCACGAGTGGCACCAGCAGTACCAAGCGCAAATCGTCGCCGCCGCTTTCGAGCTGGTTGGGGAATCGCAAGATATGCAAGTGCCAATTAGAGCGTGAAGGAGGACAAGGAATGCCCATCGAAATCCGCGTGCCGATGCTGGCAGAGACGGTCATGGAAGCCACCGTCGGCAAATGGCTCAAGCGAGAGGGGGAACGAGTGTCGGTTGGGGAACCTCTGGTGGAACTGGAAACCGACAAGGTGAACGCGGAGGTTTCGGCTGACCACGCAGGCGTGTTGCAGCGAATCCTCCGCGCGGAGGGCGAGGTGGTACGCCCGGGCGATGTGCTGGCGATGCTGGAGGAGACCGAAGCCTCGGAGACTTCCGTCCCCACAGCGCAAGCCCCTGAGGAAACCGATGGACGAGCCACCCCCGTTGCCCGCAAGATGGCGGAAGAGCTGGGTATCGACCTGCGCGAAGTGCGCGGCACTGGCGCAGGCGGCAGGATTACGCGCGAGGACGTGCAGGCATACCTCCGTGAGCGTGAGCAAGTGCAAGAAAGCCCCACACCACCGGCAGCGGAGGAACCAACGCCACCGCCGGTCGCCACACCTCCTCCTGCTACTCCCGTCATCTCTGCGCCCGCTGCGCGCGCCGAAACCCGCCAGCGTCTCTCTCGGCGGCGGCTCACCATCGCCCGCCGTCTGGTGGAAGCACAGCACACCGCCGCGATGCTGACGACCTTCAACGAGGTCGACATGAGTGCAGTGATTGCGCTGCGGGCGAAGTGGAAAGAGCGGTTTCAGCAGCAGTATGGGGTCAGTCTGGGCTTCATGCCCTTCTTCGTGAAGGCGGTCATCGGTGCGCTCCGGGAGTTTCCCCAGCTGAACGCCGAGCTGCAGGGCGAGGAGCTGGTGCTGAAGCACTATTACGATATCGGTATCGCCATCGGCGACCCCGAGGGGCTGGTGGTGCCCGTACTGCGCGATGCGGATAAGATGAGCTTCGCGCAGATTGAGAAAGCCATTGCGCAGTTCGTGGAGAAGGCACGCAACCGTACCCTGACACTGGAAGACCTGCAAGGGGGCACGTTTACCATCACCAACGGCGGCGTGTTCGGTTCCCTGCTTTCGACACCCATCCTCAACCCGCCGCAGGTGGGCATTCTGGGAATGCACCGCATCCAGGAGCGCGCCGTGGTCGTAGACGGGCAAATCGTGGTTCGTCCGATGATGTATGTCGCCCTGAGTTACGATCACCGCGTGGTCGACGGTCGCGAGGCGGTGCTGTTCCTGGTGCGGGTGAAACAGCTCATCGAAGACCCCGAGCGTCTGCTGCTGGAGGGATAGATGGGATTTACCCTCACCCCCGTCCCCCGCTGCGGGAGAGGGGTGATAGGTTTGCCCTCACCCCCGTCCCCTCTCCCACGCTGTGGGAGAGGGGTGTTTGGGCTCCCCCTTCCCTCGCAGGGAAGGGGGATGGGGGGTTAGGTATTCATCCCCGATGCGCCATGGTGGTGGTCTCCACCCATACGTTGCGGTAGTCATCCAGAGGACGGAACTGCTTGCGTGCCTTCTCCAGCCGCAGGCGCACGGTGACTATCTCATGCGGGCGGAACGCTACCGATACGGTGCTACCTTCTATCGGCAGGGGCGACGGCTCGCGCAGCAGCATGTTCACCCGCTCCGCCTGCTCTACCGGTCCGTAGAACGTGAACCGCGCCTCGGTATGCCTGCCGTTGACCTCGTATGCCCGCAGCACGCACCACTCGCCCTCGCGGTAAAACGCGGAAAGCACTACCTCGCCTTCTGTGTGGACGAAGCTCATTGACGGCGGTAGCTGGGCATCCAGTGTCCTGTCGCGAGTCGCCGCCATCGGCGCGCGGTTGAAGGCGATGGCTTCGCGTAGCAATAAGTGTCGGTCGGGCAGGCTGTCCCACGGGCGATAGGCGTGGCGCAAGGTTACCTCGCGCACCCAATTCTCCTCGTCCCACGCATCGTACATGAAAAGGATATTGCGCACGATGTCTCCGTCGCGCAAAAAGCCTTGATTACCCGCGTGCAGGTACTGCAGTCCGCGTGTGCCGTCGGTGAGCAGGACAAAGTTCAAGCCGGTAAAGGGGTGGACCACCTCCTCGAAAAACTGCGGCGAGGTCATCCAGTCGCCGGTGGGGTATTTTTTGCGGTACACGCCCTCGGCGCGGATGGGGGTGACGGCGAAAGGGTGGTCGTGCCAGATTTCGGTGCGTTCCAGCCGGGCGGCGATGTCCGTCTGCAGGGAGCGCATCATGGACGGCTCCGGTCGCTGTAGGAAGCGCAGGTGAGTCTCCACCTCCACGTGTGGGCTGAGCGCGTGCAGGCGCACCCGCGAGCGGAAGCGGGCGACATCACCCAGTGCGCCTTCCACCACCACACTTGCCAGCACGGGTCCCGCCTGCTCCACCTGCACCGACTGCACGCCCTCCTGCGAACGATACACCCTATCGCCGAAGGGGAGATGCAGTGCGTTCAGCGGCACGTCCTCCCGCACGAACTCCGCGCCGCTGGCGACAGACCGCAGGCTGGTCATCACCCCCGTGCGTCGGTCGATTCGCACCTGCAGTTGCGGGTTGTGGAGATGGATAGTGTCGTCATCTTGCGCCACGGTGGCCTGCGGGGCGTGGCGGACGCCATCATCCACGAACCGACAGGCGCGATAGCCCACAGGGGGGACGTCTTGCACGGGGAAGCAGACGACGGCGTTTTCTCCATCCGAAGACAGCGTCTGCACGGGGAACGTGCGTCCTGCATCGTCCCGGAGGGCAGGCTTCACGCGGTCGGCGGGTACCGTTGCGGTCGCACAACCGTCCACCGACCAGCCCAGCGCGTTGAACACCACGATATCCGCCTCGCCGCTCACCCGTGCGGCGATATGCTTCAGGTTGCGTTCCAGTACCAGACGCGACAGTTCGAGGCTATCGCGGTAATACACTTTGCCTACGTCCCCGCAGAGCCCTTCGCACTCGTCCACGTCATGGTGCTGCGCCAGCAGCAGGTCGCGCCACGCCTGCCGCAGTTCCCATTCGGGATACACGTCCCACTGCGCGTAGGGTCTGCCCAGCATTCCCGACACCAGCGCGACGGTCTCCGCGCTCAGCAGCTGGTTTTCCGCCTGCTTGCTGAGGGTGCGCACCACATCGCCGTTCTTGCCGATGGACATGCCGTGAAACACATCATCCAGCGTGTATTCCAGCACCGGTTCCTCGCCCGTTGCCATTGAGAGGAACTCGCTCAGCGTCACATAGCGGATGTCGAACTCGGGTTGCGCGGCAATCTCCTTCATGCGCGGGGCAATCAGCTCGGCGCGGCACATCCAGTCGGGCGTGGGCAGCAGCTCCAGCCACTGGATGATGAGCGGGTCGGTCATCTGCTCCACAGCTTCGTGGCGCAAGCCTTTCTCAAAGTCCTCAGGCCACTGGTGCAGGCAGAGGTCGGTCTTGGGCGCCACGAGTATCTCCGAGCCGTCCAGCCCGCGCCACCGCGCCCGCGAGACCCTCTCGATGGGGATGTGCGGCGTGTGCCACGTCCACTGGAAGAAGAGGCAACCGTATTCAAAACCGCACTGGCGCAGAATCTGCGGCAACTGTGGGAAGAAGTCGAACTCTTCCTCCCACCATGTGACCGGGCGCACTCCGAACAGCTTCTCACACACCAGCACGCCCATCACCAGCTGGCGCACGTTTGCCTCCCCACCGCAGAACAAGCCGTAGGGCTGCCCGTAGGAGGCACCGGCTATCTCCGCCCGCCCCTGATGTATCGCCTGCTTGAGGGCATCAAAAGCTTCCGGGTCGGTGATGGCGAGCTGCTCAAAGCCCACCACGTCGAAGTTCACGTTGCCCTTTGCACCCGTCTCGTCCATCAGATACAGCATGTCGCGCACGCTGGCGGGCAGCACAAACTCTCCCCAGTTCCACACCATATCCACCCAGTGTTTATGGTTGCCAAAGGTATAGTAGACCGTTCGCCGCAGTATCGCACTCATGATTGACCTCCTGTGTATGGTTCACCACAGAGAACACAGAGAGAAGAGACCCTCTGTGATCCCTGTGCCCCTTTCGGATGGTACCCTTTTTCTTGTGCCCGTTAGATTTTTGCTCCCGATGTTCCTGCCTCGTACCCTAAAGAACCCCGTAACATTACCGATAATCAGTGGTGACAAGCCGGTAATCTTACGGGCTGAAAGATTTCAGAGAAAAGGCAGGAAGCCTACAGTACCGTTCAAGGAGGAGCGATAGCCGATGAGTCTACGCATTAACACCAACACCGCCGCGATGAACGCGCTGCGGAACCTGACCAATGTCTCCGACAACTTCGCGCGTTCGATAGAGCGGCTGTCCTCTGGTTTACGCATCAATCGCGGCGCCGATGACCCTGCAGGGCTTATCATCTCCGAGAACCTGCGTGCCCAGATGGTGGGTCTGGCGCAGGCGACCGCTAACGCCCAGGATGCGGCAAACCTCGTCAAGACAGCGGAGGGTGCGCTAGATGAAATCCATAACCTGTTGCGCACCATGCGACAACTGGCTGTCCATGCTGCCAACACCGGCGTGAACGACCTGACCGCCGTGCAGGCGGACCAGACGCAAATCCGCTCCGCACTGGAGAGTTTGAACCGTATCGCCGAGCAGACACAGTTCGGAACCAAGAAACTGCTGGACGGAACCGCAGGCATCTCCGCACAGGTGACCGATACTGCCCGCCTTGCTGGTATCTTCATGGGCAGTACCTTTAACGGCGTTATCGTACAGAGCGGAGAAGTTACCATTACCGTCAACACCCCTGCAAGCCGGGCCACCGTCGCCGGAACCGCTACTTACGTCAGCGTCAACTCGTCAATCTCAACCGTCGGCGGTGGTACAAACGGGGCGGGCGGCACGGTGGTCATCAACGGGCAGTCCATCACCGTGACCGGCAACGACACCGTGCAGACGCTGATCGACCGTATCAACGCGCTGACCAGTGTGACGGGCGTGAGCGCAATGTTCAGTTCTGCCAACGGCAGTGGCGTGGTCTATTTGACGCAGGTGAACTACGGAGCGAACTTCAAGATTGAGGCGAACCAGAGCGCGACATTGCTGTTCTCCGGCGTCAACGCCTCCTCGTCGACGGGTGCGGACGCGGTGGTGACGGTTCAGGTCACCACGTCGGCTGGTGTCACTTCTGCGACCTTCACCGGCGGACGTGCGGCGGGCGATAGCGGTTTGAAGGTCAAGGACGCCTATGGCAACACATTGTTGTTGACCGAGGCAGGCAACAGCACGTCGGTGAGCAACGCGAGGGTAGCGGTGGTCTCGGCGCAGAGCCTGGTGTTCCAGATTGGCGCGAATGCTGGGCAGGTTGCCCGTGTCTCTCTGCGCGATACCCGCGCGGGCCAGCTGGGAACAACGGTGGTGGCAGGAAAGTCTTTGCAAGATATCGACGTCACCACCCAGCAGGGAGCCCAGGACGCCATTCGGATTATCGACGAAGCGATTTCGCAGATTAGTCAAGTACGCGGTAATATCGGTTCCTTCCAGAAACAGGTTCTGGAGAGTACCATGCGCTCGCTGAACATCTCCCGCGAGAACCTGGCGGCGTCGGAGAGCGCGATCCGCGACACCAACGTTGCCGAGGAAGTGATGAACTACACCAAACTGCAGATTCTGCAACAGGCGGGCATGGCAGTACTCGCTCAGGCGAACGCCGCACCGCAAGCAGTGCTGTCGCTGCTCCGGTAATCCGCACCCTCCTGACAGAAAGACCAGCCGCCCCGATGGGGCGGCTGGTGCTTTTGTCGCGCTATGCCAGATACCGTACCGTCAGCAAAGGCTTGCTTTCCAGCAAGGCTATCTCCTCGTCGCTCAGAGCTCGCACCTGCTCACCCAGTGCCTCCACCTGCTGACGCAGGTCTTCCACATCCACCAGGTGCATCACCGCAGGAAACTGCCTGAGCTTCTCCAGCCCCGCCTGTAGTTTGCTCAGCGCGCCGCGGCGGTTGTGCCGGACAGTGAGGTGGTAGCATCCCACGGCAATCTGCAGGATGCCCTGATAGAACAGCCGTAGCGAGGTCGGCTCTTCGCGCCACAGCTCCTCCAGCACCTCGTGGCACTCGAAGTAATCGCCTGCGTTGAGCAAGGACATGGCATCGTAGAAGCGGGGTGGTAAATCCATGATGAATGCCTCACTTTTCTGTTCTAACCTAACCCCCCATCCCCCTTCCCTGCGAGGGAAGGGGGAGCCAAAACACCCCTCTCCTCTTAGGAGAGGGGGTGGGGGTGAGGTTCAAACACCCCCATACGCATCAAGCTAAGCCCCCACCCCCAGCAAGAGTTGATAACTTCGCGGGTGGAGCCTGCTTTTGTTCATGCGACAGCCTTGCGCCGCACAACCCGC
>JAPWUZ010000298.1 GCA_028275265.1 Armatimonadota bacterium
GGTTCTGCGTGGGAGCAGGTACCACGTGCACCGGTTGCCACCGCGAATCGTCCAGCCCCGGCGCGCTCCAGCCGGGTATCTCGCACCGCGCGTCGTACTCCTCGCCCGCATAGACGTTATTTCTGATGACGGGACCGGGCGTTGTCTTCCACGATTCATCGGTGCAGACGGTTTCCGTATGACCATCTGCGTACTCCAGCACCAGCTGCATGAGCAGCACCGGTTCCCCGTAGGACATTCCACCCCACACGACTGCCTGATGGAACCAGCCGTTGCCCAGCATCACGCCGATGCAGTTGGTTCCCTCACGCAGCGGGGCGGTGACATCATGCACCACGTAGAACGCCCGCTTTTCGTAATCCGTTTGAGCGGGGTCCAACACCTGCTCTCCGATACGTTCGCCGTTCAGATAGAGCTCGTAGTATCCCAACCCACAGATAAGCGCGCGGGCGCGCTGTAACCCCGACTGCACGGTGAACTCTTTGCGGAACAGCGGTGCCGGCTCGCACGCAGACACACGTATCCACTTTGCCTGCCACTGGTTGGGGGAGAGCATCCCCATCTCCCACCAGCTGACCTCGCTCCAGCCGGAGGGCTGACCGTTCTTGTCCCAGACCCGCACCTTCCAGTAGCATCGCTGCAGCGAGCGCAGCGGTTTTCCTCCATAAGCCACGTGGCAGGTACGGTCGGAACCGACCTTGCCCGTATCCCACAGGTCAGCCCGGTCCTGCTCCAGCAATTCGGGTGTGCTGGCGACCAGAATACGGTAAGCGGTCTGTCGCTGCCCGCGCTCATCGCTCCAGAGCGTCCAGCTCAATCGCGGCTGGGGGATATCGATTCCCATCGGGCACGCCACGTATTCGCAACGCAAGTCCATGGCGGTAATCATAGTGCGACTCTGTTTCGCCCGACGGGTTTACCAGTCCTGCAAGGAGAGACAAACTCCTATCGGGCTGAAGGCTCCATCTTAACGTGCCCGTCAGCATACAGGCGCAGGGTCATCTCCGGGAACCGGTGCCAGCTATCAGAGACTACCTTCGCTTCGGAAGCGGGCATGGTGCGGATGTACACCGCCCAGTCGGGGAAGTTGGGGTCGTACGCGCCGATGTTCCGGAAGTAATCGATGCCGTAGTCCACATCACCCAGATAAAAGTAACTGGTGCCCGGCGACACCCAGTACTGCCCAGGCGGTGCGTTGCCCTCAAAGTGGTCCAATCGGCATAAGAAAACGCCCCGATGTGATACATATCCCGGCATGAGCGAGATCAGACGCAGCGGATATTCGTCATCGTGGTCTGTCAGGTACATCTGGATTGCAATGCCAATCTGTCGAAGGTGGCTCGCGCACTCGGTTTCGTAGCTGCGCTTGCGCGCCGTGTTGAACACCGGAAATAGCAGCGCCGCCAACAGCCAGATGATGCCGATGACAATCAGCATCTCCGGCAGGGAAAAGCCGCTTTGCCTACGCATGGTCTATCGCCTCCTCCCGAAGAGTTGCGCCCCACACGGCGGAGAGCAGTACCGTTTCCACTGCTTCCTCCACCCTGCCAAAGACCGATTGAAACATGCCCAGTATCGCAATGCTCAGCAGCGCGCCTCCCAACCCCCATCGGTTCACCGGCGTCAGCAAACGCCATCGGCTAAGGAACGCCACCACCAGCGCCGCAGCGAAGATACCTCCCCACACGCCCCGCTCGCACAACCATAATAAGAACTGATTCTCCGGCGCTCCGTACCACGTGCTGACCGCATAGCCTCGCCAGGTGGAGGTGTAGCGCAGCCGCACGTTATCCGTTCCCACGCCCCATAGCCAGTTCTCACGGAACAACTTCCAGCCCATGCGCCAGATTTCCACTCGTGCCTGAGCGGTCGTGTCGCCAAGCGGACTGCTCTCCAGCCGCAGCAGATACATACCCCCCAGTAGTATCCACATCGCTACGCCCAGTGCGATGGCTAATCCCTTTTGCCGTGATAATGCCGACACAGCGGCAGGTAACACCACACTCGCCGCCAGCCATGCCGACCGCGAGTAGGTCAACCATAGCGCGATGGTCATCACCGGTGCCATCGCCAGAATAGCGATGCTCACCTTATGATAGCGCAAACGCCACCAGAGCGCTACACCCATCGGCAGGGCAATGAGCATCAGCGTGTACACGTGCACTGGCGTGCCGAACGTGCCGCCGGCGCGGGCAAGGCGGTGTGTGTGAAACAGGTTCTGTCCCTGCCAGTAGTACGTGAGCGTATACACCGCCTGTCCCAGCGCCAGCAAGGCAATGATGCCCATCAGCCGGTGGGCGGACAAGAGCCGTGCGCAGGCTAAACCGACGGTAATGAACAACAGCACCATCGCGCAGCGAATACAGCCCACCCCGCTGTAACCGCGTCCCAACGGGTCGAAAAGATAGCCGCTCGCCAGCACCAGCAACAACAGCCATAGCAGGCTTGCCCAACGCTCGCGTGCAGCCTCCCTTCCGAAGCTGCTCCAAACCATCACAAACACTGCCCCTGCTCCCAGCAAGGCACTCAGCGGTGGCAAATCGCTCCAGTAACCCCGGAGCAACGCGCTTGCCGAAATGTTCTCCCAAAACGTGTTGGGCAGTACGAAACCGACCATCAGCCACAGTACGAAAAACACCCGCAAGACCGCCCATCTGTTCACCATGCTATGCCCTCCGCTCCGCCCGCCTTGCCCGCCAGTACCAGTACGCGCCGATGAGGATGAGCAATACTGGAGGTACAACGCGATACCAGGCTGAAAACGTCCCTTTTGGCGATTGCTTGCGTTGACGGGACGCCAACATCTCTCGCACCTCGTCAACGGTGGGGAGACGCCCCTCCCAATTATAGAACACCTCCTTATCGCTTGCCAGCGCAACCGTCTGTGGTAGTGTCAAATCGCACCCGTAGGCCCGCAGGTCCCTCAAGCCCCAGTTTATCACCGTTGGAGATGATGCAATCAGGTTCAGCGAAAAACCACGCTTCGTTTGAACGCCCCGCAGCTGCCACGTACGTTGCCGCGTCATGCCCGGATTTTGCCTGCGCGTGCGAAAGATGCTCTTGACCGTCGTCGGCAGCCAGTATCCTCCAGACTGAACGTAGCGGATGACCTCGACTTGCCCTTCATAATCAGCATTGCGTTTGACAACGCGAAGCGGTGCTCCGCCGCGCTCCACATCTATGACGATGTCCACTTCCCGCAGCAACTGCTGTTTCACTCCGGACACGTCCTTCGCCCCGCGGGCTTGCAACTCATGCTGGAGAAACTCTGCTTCCTGCTCAATTTGCGTGCGTTCAACAGGGGAGGAGCTCACGATGCGCGTTTCCTCGACTGCCCACACCAACCGGAAAGCCCTCACATACTGCTCCCTTGCGTCGCCCACT
>JAPWUZ010000300.1 GCA_028275265.1 Armatimonadota bacterium
TGACCTGCGATCACACTCCCCTCTCCCACAGCGTGGGAGAGGGGACAGGGGTGAGGGCGTACAATACACCATATGCGGTGAAACCCACGCCTCGGGTTCGGTGTCTTTTTTGCCGATAGGAGAGATTGGAATGGTTACCGCCAGCGGTTTAAGCAAAGTCTTCTCCGACCGCAAGCGGGGACAGGTGGTTGCGCTCGAGGAGGTGAGCTTCGAGGCGCAGCCGGGAGAGGTGTTCGGCATTCTGGGGGTCAACGGTGCCGGCAAGACCACTCTGCTGCGTGTGCTGGGCACCATTCTCTCGCCCTCCGCAGGCGATGCGACCGTCGCCGGTTACAATATCCGCACCCAGCCTCAGGAGGTGCGCCAGCATATCGGCTATCTCACCGGTTCCACCGCGCTGTATGGACGCCTGACCGCACGCGAGATACTGCACTACTTTGGCGCGCTGTACGGCCTGTCCCGCGAGCACCTGAGCCGCCGTATAGACGAGCTGGTGGAGACGCTACGCATGCACGATTTCATCGACGGACGATGCGACCGCCTCTCCACCGGTCAGAAACAGCGTGTGAGCATCGCCCGCAGTATCCTCCACAACCCGCCGGTGATGTTCCTGGACGAGCCGACGGCGGGGCTGGATATGGTAACTTCGCGCACCATCATGCAGTTCATCGACGACAGCCGTCGCAAAGGGCACACTATTCTCTTTTCCACCCATATCATGAGTGAGGCGGAACGACTGTGCGACCGAATTGCCGTTATCCATCGCGGGCGCGTCGTGGCGATTGGCACGCTGGATGAACTGCGCACGCGCACGGGGGAACGCGCGCTGGAGCTGGTGTTTCTCAGTCTCATTGGCGAGAAGGAGGACGCCGTATGAACCGCACGTTCGTGGTGTTCTGGAAGGAACTGCGCGAGGTGCTTCGCGACCGGCGAGTGCTGTTCTCCACCATCATCTCCCCGCTGTTGCTGACGCCCATGCTGCTCTGGGGTATCGGGCTGATGGTGCAGCAACGTCAGGAGTCCGCCCAGAAGGTGGTCATCCCCATTGGGGTGGTCGCGCCCAGAGGCGGTGAGGAGTTCATCGCGGCGCTGCAGGAGGCGGGCTTCGCTGTGCATCGGCTACCGGCGCAAACACAGGCAGAGACGCAGCTGCGCCATCGGGTGGTGAAAGCGGTGGTTCTTCTGGCGGCGGACTTTGACCAGCGGCTGCACAACGAGAGCACCGCGCAGGTGCAGGTGCTGTTTGACCCCTTAAATGACAGTTCGCGCGATGCGGTGCAACGCCTCCGGACAGTGAGCGATCAACTGAGCGCAGAGTGGGTGCAGCGACGCCTCGCCCGCCGCTTCATCGGGGCGGAGTTCACCCGACCCATCGCCCTGACCACCCAGGCAATCCAGACCGAAAGCCCGGTAGGCAACCTGATGCTGAGCATCGTGCTGCCCTACGTCATCGTGCTGTCGGCGTTTTTTGGGGCGGTGTCGCCTGCGTTTGACCTGATTGCAGGAGAGAAGGAGCGTGGCACAATGGAGACCCTTCTGGCGACGCCCGCTACCCGGCGGCAGATTGTATGGGGCAAGTTCCTCACGGTCGCCGTGGTGTGCATGGTGGCAGCCATCTTCGCCATGCTGGGCATGTTGCTGGCGTTTACCCTCCCCACGAGCGCACATATCTTCAGCGAACAGGCGGGCAAGTTCCGCGTTTCGGCTTGGGCGATGGGCGCGCTGGTGGTCACGCTGATTCCGCTGACCGTATTCTACTCGGCGGTGCTGACCATTATCTCCACCTTCGCCCGCAACCAGAAAGAAGCGCAGACCTACCTGATCCCGCTCAGCACACTGGTGGTACTGCCAGCGGTGGCGTCGATGTT
Source organism: Armatimonadota bacterium (assembly GCA_028275265.1). Classification (GTDB taxonomy): domain Bacteria; phylum Armatimonadota; class HRBIN16; order HRBIN16; family HRBIN16; genus HRBIN16. Next base: position 1,869 of record JAPWUZ010000300.1, read on the forward strand.
CGCACGCACCGAGTCGGGACTGTGGCTGGCGGCTGTGCCTGTACTCAACAGCGCGATTATCATCAAACAGGTGCTGACAGGGGTAATGGAGCCTTCCTTCCTGTTGCTTTCGCTGCTGGCGTCATGCGCCGTGGCAGTCGTCAGCCTTCAGGTTGCCACCCGCCTGTTCGAGCGGGAGACCATCCTGCTCAGCTCGTGAGCGATTAAAGAACCTCTCCAACCTCACCCAGCATCTGTTCGCGCAACAGGGGGATGGGCGGGAACCCTGCTTTCAGGTAATTATCATGGAATTGTCGCAGGTTGAACGCCGCGCCCTGCTTGCGCTTCAGGTCTTCCCGCAGCTTGAGCAGCAGCAGTTTGCCCAGCGTATAGTTGCAGTACATCGGGTCGACCGTGCCGCGCTTCGCCTCGCGTTCGGCGTTGATGGGTTCCATGTGCGCCTGCTCGACGAACAGCTGCTTTGCCTCGTCCACGCTCATTCCCTGTGTGTGCATCCCGAAGCCAGCGACGTATCGGCAGGCGCGCAGCAATGCCTCATGCAACTGCGCCAGACGGTATCGCGGGTCTTCCGCTTTGTAGCCCAGTTCCATGAACAGCTCCTCGCAGTAGTGCGCCCAGCCCTCCGCGTTGGAGTAGGAGCCCAGCATCTTGCGCAGGCGTGTGGGGGCATGTTTCAGCCACAGGAACTGCACATAGTGCCCCGGATACGCCTCGTGGATGCTGATAGCGGTCAGGTTGTAGCGGTTGAACGCGCGCAGGTGCCCTTCCACATCCTCTGGCGACCAGTCGGGCGCGGGCAGGGTGATGTTGTAGAACGCTTCCGTCGCTACCTCTTCGAAGGGACCGGGCGTGTCCATGCTGGCAAAGGTCAGCTCGCGCATGAACTCGGGCGTCTCCTCCACCCGGCAGCGCACGTCGGACGGGATGGTTACCACCTCGCGGTCGATACAGAACTGACGCAGCTCCTCCAGCATCTGCTGCGTGAACGGGATGAGCTGGTCGGCAGCGGGATGGTCTTTCGCCATCTCGTCGAACACCTCTCTCGGCGAGCGAGTGGCGTCTATGCGCGCCGCGGTCTTGGTGAACTCCTCCTGCAGTCTCTGCAGCTCGCGCTTGCCGATGTCGATGAGCTTATCCAGTGGCATTTCCACCCCCTCGCCCCATTTCAGGCGCAGGCTGTAAAGCCGCTCACCGATGGCAAAGGGGTGTTGTGCGCGGGGAAGCACCTCCTCCTCCAGCCACGCGGCGTAGGCGCGGTAGGTATCGATAACCGCCCGATTTGCCTCCTCGAACTCGTTCCAGAGTTTGGTGTCCGTCACCTCGCGGAAGGCGGCAGGAAGCGATTGCTCGAAGAAGCCAATGGTGGCTTTGACCTGCTGGATAGCGATTTCGGTGGGCACACGCGCCGGCTCACTCAGCTGACGGCGGCCATGTTCGAACACTACCGGCGCCTGTTTCAAGCGGGAGATGACCGCTTTCAGCCGCTCTTCCGGCAGCGCAAAC
>JAPWUZ010000299.1 GCA_028275265.1 Armatimonadota bacterium
AAAGCGAAAGAATCGGTGAGTATCCCCGTCATTGGAAGCCTGAACGGTGTCTCTTCAGGTGGATGGGTGAGATACGCCAGAATGATCGAGGAGGCGGGGGCTGATGCGCTGGAGTTGAACGTATACTATCTGCCCACCAATCCGGATATGACCGGCGCTGCTGTCGAGCAGCTTACCGTTGACGTGGTCAAAGCAATACGTCAGGAAGTGAGAATCCCTCTGGCGGTGAAGATAGGACCCTTCTTCAGCTCCATCCCGAATATGGCGAAGCAGCTGGCGCAAGCGGGCGCCAACGCGCTTGTACTGTTCAACCGCTTCTATCAGCCGGATATCGACATCGAGAACCTGGAAGCGGTGCCCCATCTGGTGCTCAGCGACTCCGACGAGCTGCGTCTGCCGCTGCGCTGGGTGGCTATCCTGTACGGGCGAGTACCGGTGGACCTGGCGATTACCACTGGCGTGCACACCTATCAGGACGTGCTGAAGGGACTGATGGCAGGTGCGAAGGTCACCATGATGGCATCCGAGCTGCTGGAGAACGGCGTGGAGCGCGTCGGGCAGATTCTGCAGGAGATGCAGACGTGGATGGAGGAACACGAGTATTCCTCCGTCCAGCAGATGATTGGCAGTGTCAGCCACCAGAAGGTGGCAGAACCCGCCGCTTTCGAGCGTGCCAACTACGTGAAGGTACTTGGCTCTTACACGCGCACGGCATAGAAGCATAAGCGGGGGCATACCACTATGCCCCCGCTTATCAGGCTCCTGATCCGAAAAAACGGTTCGCCCGTCCGTCAGTAGTCCGGGGTGCAGACTACCGCACGTTGTCGGCTACAGTGCGCCGAACGATAAGGTCCGCGATCTCCGCAGAAGAGACGTGGTACTCACCCGATTCAATCTTCTGGCGAAGCTCCTGCACCATCTCCTCGCGCACTTCCGGGATGTCGTCCAGAATGAACTTAATCTGCCGGATTTCCTGGGCGCGCGGAGACAGCTCCACCACAGCAGCGGGAGGCACGTCCCTTTGAGCGTCGACCGGCGGAGGGGCAGACACCACTGCCGCACCCACCCTGCCCATGCGGCTTAACTGCAACACCCGGCTGTACTCGTCCAGCGAGATCTTCATAGCAATCCTGCCTCCTTCGACGACGCCCTGCGAAGATGCGTCGTGTCGTTCGGCAGAACTTCGGCAGCCGGGCGATCATATCCCGACCCTCGTCGGGACTTAGACCCCATAGCTTTGCGCCCCCACATTTCTGTGGGTTTGCCTTTATCGGATCCGCCTGTCAATCGGATTATCGGCAAACCTTCAGAAAAACTTTAGGGTTGCCGCCGAAAATTTTCGCGCTTTTTTTCGAGCGCATTATAACAGCAACAGCGCATTTGTTGCAAGTACCTGCCTGTACCGCACACAAATGCCCCGTGACTACTCGCTGACCTCCAGGCTTATCAACTGGTGCCCCAACGCTGGCAGGCGCGCCCACAGGGTAATCTGCGCGTCCCGCTGCTGACACGGCACATCCGTCGCACGCACAGAAAGCCCTTCCGGCAAGCCGACATCACTCAGCGAAAACCGAATCTCCCGCTCCATCTCGGTCTCGGCGAGGTTGAAGATGTTCAACACGGCAACCGTGCCCTGCTCAGGACGACTCTTTTCCCACAGGGTATGCGCGTGAACGGTTTCGTCGATACCATAAAAGGTGCCCCGCGTGTAGAACGGCTTCAGCGAACGGTATGTCTGCATGGCTCGCCGGTGCGCTTCCCAAACCTTCGGGTCCGGGTGTTTGCCTCCCACGCCCAGGTGCCTGCAGGTGCTGGCATACCACCAGAACACCAGCGCGTGTTCGTTATCCTTGCGCAGGTCGATGTGCAGGTAAATCGGGATGGAATAGGCGAGATTAACGTAATACAGGCTCAACGATCGCCCGCTGCGCAGGTCATCCATGGGGTCCCACATGTACTCGTAGCCCCAGAGTTCATCGAACGAGTCGGGCAGGGCGTGCAAGAAGTAGGTGGGTGCGTACCGTATCATCGAACCGCCGACTATTGGGTCGTGTAGTTCAATCAGTACCTGCGGAAACTCGCGCTTGACAGCTTGCAACAGCTGCAATATCGCCATGCAGTGCTCGTGGCGGGTGAGCGGTACAGAATGCCCATGCGACTGGTCGTAGCACTCGCCGGTGAACATGGTTCCGTCGTACATCAGGAACGAAGCCCCATCCCGACACAGCTGCACCAAGCGTTCTGCTTTTGTCTGCACATAGGCAGGCGAGGCGCTGCACAGGGCAGGTAGAACTTGACCATCCTTGTCCTTCCGACGCGCTTCCATGGGGTAGCCGCTGATGTCGCACCACGCTGCCAGTGGATTGTGCAACGCCACGCGCATACCGTAACGCTCCTCCAGCCACCTGACGAAATCCCGCTGTGTGCCCAAACGGTCTTCCGCCCATATCGAGGAGGCAAACAGAGTATCCCAGCCCGGGTCCAGATACAGCGCCTCGCATCCTATCTCGGCGGCTTTCTCCGCTTCCACCTCCATATCGGACAGTTGATACACCTCCTGCCGTCGCTCGGGGGTGTCGGGTCCCCACCACAACGGGTTATCGTAGAGTTCGTTCCAGTGCACGGGCGGGTTGTAGTCTGCGGGAAATCGATGCCCCAGCGTTTCCGTCCACTCGCGAAACACGTAGAACGCGCCCTTCCAGCCGCCTTCGCACGCGACGAAGCGGGTTACCCCAAAGCGGAAGCTCTGCCCCGGGTCGAGTTGTGCCGCGGGTTCGGGGTCACCCAGTTTCCATAACCCCGCCCCGCCGAAACGCAGATAAGTTTTCCCTTCGCGCTGGAACGGCTGCAGCAGCGACCACTCCATCGCGTCGGGGTTGTGCTTGGCGATGAGGAGGGCGTGTTCTGGGTCCGCGTCCACCCATGCCCACGCCTCTGACCCGAAGGCGACGGTGAGGATAAGCTGCGGCACCATGTCAAACGACCAGAAGTAGAAGCCACCCTGTCGCGACAGCAGCTCGTCCGCTGCCATGTCCAGAAATTGACCGTTGAACGGCTCCCTGCGGTATGGGATGGGGTAAAAGCGACTGCCCTGCAAGTCCGCGCACAGAGATTCGCCTTCCAGCAGGTTTCTGGTGAAGCCAAACACGGCATCACGCAGGTCGAGCGGTTGCTCCCCTGCGTTCGTCACCGTCAACTGCTCCTCCAGCGCCGAGGCTGTCGCCCGAAAGGCGTGTTCCACCAGCAACACGTCGATTGAGGCGCGAAGGGTCACCCGAACCGAGCCATCCTCCAGATGTTCTATTTGCGGCGGTTCCTGTAATTGCGGTAAAGGAACATCTGGACTGACGTAGCAGTAGTCGCTATCGGTG
>JAPWUZ010000035.1 GCA_028275265.1 Armatimonadota bacterium
TGGCGCGGATGCCTACGCTCCGGACGCCGCCACTGCCGTCGACAAGTGCAAAGAGCTGCTGGGGGCAGCGTAGCCGGGCGATTATCCGGAGGGCGAGGCTCCTGCGGAGCTGTAAACTCTGCTCCCTGCCCGCGGGGAGGTTGGCTGGGGACCGGCTCACCTGGAGGTTCGCCCTCCAGCGGAGGAACAATCCCCTTCCAGAGGGCGAGGCTCGCACCGAGCCGTTTGCACTGTGTTCGGTTCACCCGGAGGTCCGCCCTCCGGATGTCGCGAGCGGTTGGAGGCAAGCCTCCTGCCGAGTCGTTTTGCTGTTCCTCGACAAGCGCACCACCTACAACGAGGGGGGCACCAGCATTGACGTCGAGAGAGCGCGTACTCTGTGCATTCCATCGGGACACGCCTGACCGCATCCCTGTATCTCCCCAGCACTGGGGACGCATCCCGCCGGATAGCGAACTGGCTGCTCAGCTCGTACGCGAGACCGACATGATGCTCTATGCAGGCTGGGCATGCGACTGCTTTATCGGCTCCGCTTTGCCACGTGAGACGGAAACCATCGGCAACACCACCCGTACCGTCTATCACACTCCGCACGGAGACCTGACCCGCGTTGTCACGCGCACACCGGTAACCACCGCCTGTACCGCGTTTCCCTGCAAGAACGCAGAGGATGTATTAAACCTGCTTGCCGCACCATACAAGCCCCCGACAGAAGAGGCAGTACAGAATGCACTGCGACACTTCTTCCAGACGAAGGATTGGCTGGGAGATGAAGGGGTCGTGCTCTTCGAACTGCCGGATGCGCTCTGTTTTCCAGCAGAGTGGCTCTCACCACAGGATTTCTGTCTGCTCTGGGCAGACGCGCCAGACGTCATGGAGCAGATGGTGCGCGTGGGCAACGAGCGGCTGCTGGCGTTCGTGGAGAGGGTGTTAAGAGCAGGCGTGGACGTGTTTCGTATCGTCGGTGGGGAGTACGCATCCACACAGCTGGGACCCGTCGCGTATGACCGACTGGTGCGTCGCTACGATAAAGAGCTGGTGGCGCTCATCCACGACTACGGTGGCGTTGCCTACTTCCACAACCATGGACCCATCATGCGCTATCTGGAGGCGATTGTGGACATCGGTGTGGACGCACTGGACCCGCTGGAAGCCCCGCCGTGGGGTGACTGCGATATGCCTGCAGCCAAACGGGTTCTTCAGGGGAAGGTGTGCATCGTGGGTAATCTCGACGACATGGAGGTTTTGAACCAGCGCAGCACCGAGGAGATACTCGCCATCGGCAAGCGGCTGATCGAGGAAGCAGGTCCCGACGGATTTGTGCTGAGCGGGACGGCATCAGGAACATATGGCGAACACGCCGCCCGAAACTTTATCGCACTGGCAAGATACGTAAGAAGCCAGATGTAACCGGAGGACAGGATGACACCCAGAGAACGTGTTCTACGTGCTATTCGCCGTGAAGTGCCGGACAGAGTTCCGAAAGAGATGGGCTTCACTCCGGCGGCATACGATCGGTTCGTGAAGGAGACCGGACATACCGACCCTGCCGAGTATTTCGGTATGGAGACCCGTTACGTTGGCTTCCGTCCGCCACGCGAACTACCGGACTTTACACCCTATCTGAAGCGTCTGCCTGAAGGAAGCGTCCTTAGCGGCGAGTATGGTACAGCGCACATCCCCGGTACTTTCTATCACTTCTCCCGATACGTATTCCCGCTCGAACACGCTACCACCATCCGCGAGCTGGAGGAGTATCCCTGGCCCGACTTTACCCCTTCCTACCGCCACGAACATCTGGAGGCGGAGGTGCAGGCATGGCACGAAAAGGGCTACTTCGTTGCGGGGTTCGCCGGGCATATCTTTGAAACCGCATGGCAGATTATCGGCTTCGAGCGTATTTTCCGCGACTTCATCGAGAACCCCGAGTTCGTGGAGTGGGTGCTGGATAAGATTACCGAAGATAACTGCTTCAAGGCGCGTCGCCTTGTCGAGGCAGGTGTCGACATGATTCAGTTTGGCGATGACGTGGGAATGCAGGACCGGCTGATGATGCGCCCCGACGTTTGGCGACGTTTTCTTAAACCGCGTCTTGCCCGTGAAATCGCCGCCGCTCGCGCCGTTCGCCCCGACATCCCCGTCTGGTACCACAGCGACGGCAATATCACCGACATTATCGAAGACCTGATCGAGGTCGGTGTCACCGTGCTTAACCCCGTGCAACCGGAGTGTCTGAACGTGGACTGGGTGAAGCGTGAGTTCGGCGACCGGCTTGCCTTCTGGGGCACCATCGGCACGCAAACAGTCATGCCTTTTGGCAAGCCGGAGGACGTGAAGCGCGCGGTGAAGGAGATGATAGACCGCTTCGCGCCCGGACTGGTGCTTGCGCCGACACACGTGATCGAACCCGATGTCCCGTGGGAAAACATTCTGGCTTTCTTCGAGGCGGTGGAGGAGTACGGCAGGCTGGCGTAGAGGAACCTGCTGGAAGCGGTTCCCGCCGCCAGCGTAGTGCAGCCGGTACTGCTGTCTACCTTGACACCGTCCCTTCCTTTGCCTATACTAAAGGCATGAGTACGAGAGCGTTTACGGTATCCGCACCCGGGCGGATTTGTCTTTTCGGTGAACATCAGGACTATCTCGGACTGCCCGTCATCGCCGCTGCCATCAACCGGCGTATCCGGGCAGAGGTACACCTTTCACAAAACAGCAATTTGCTGAAACTGCAGATGCCGGACACCGGCGAGCAGATGGAGATTGACCCCACGCAAGAGCAACAATATGCCCATTCCCGTGACTACCTGCGAGCAGGCGTGAACGTGCTCCGTCGCGAGGGGGCGCACTTCCTCAGGGGCGCAGATATCCGCATCACCAGCAACATCCCCATGCAGGCAGGCGTGTCGAGCTCGTCGGCGATGGTGATTATGTGGCTGCGTGCGCTGAGCGAACTGGCGGAACCTCCCATGGGTCCCGACCCTGAGACGCTGGCGCGATGGGGACACTGCACGGAGGTGCTGGAGTTTAACGAGCCGGGTGGCATGATGGACCACTTCTGCGCCGCGCTGGGCGGTGTGTTGTACATCGACACCATACCGCCTTACCGTGCGGAGCGGCTCCCCATCCAGCTGAATGGGCTGGTACTGGCGGATTCCTTACAGCCGAAAGCTACTGTAGAAGTGCTTGCCTCCCGGCGGCGCGACGTGACAGAGGGCATCTCTCTGCTGAAGGAAAGGATGCCTCACTTTGACCTGCATACCACGCCCCTGGAGGAAGCAGAAGAGGCTCTGAAGCACCTCCCCGAACGCAACGCCCGTCGCGTGCGCGCCAACCTCATCAACCGCGACCTCACCCGCCGCGCTTTGCAGTTGCTGCGAAGTGACCAGTGGAGTCCGCAGGCATTGGGCGACCTGTTGATAGCACATCATGCTCAGTTGCGCGATGGGCTGGACGTATCCACTCCCAAAATCGAAAAGATGCTGGAAGCGGCTTTGCGAGCTGGTGCGCTGGGGGGCAAGGTGAACGGCTCCGGTGGTGGCGGATGCCTCTTCGCCTATGCGCCCGGGCGCGAAGAGGAGGTGGTAGAGGCTTTCAAAAGCGCGGGCGGAGATGCCTGGCACGTGCGCGTGGATACTGGAGCGAGGGTAGAATGAGCGACGCTCCGCGCCGGTGTGTGTTGCTGGCAGCAGGCAGGGGAACCCGACTAGGTGACATCACCCGTAACATTCCCAAGCCGATGGTTCCTCTTGCCGGGCGTCCCCTTCTCGAGCACATCGTGCGCAATATCTGTGAGGCGACACCCATTCGCGATTTTACCATCGTCGTGCAGTATCGCGCTGAAAGCATCATCCAACACTTTGGTCACGGCGGCTCCCTTGGCGTGCGTATCCACTATGTCCGGCAGCCGGAAGACCAGCCGGGTACAGGGGGTGCACTGCGAGCTGCTCTGGAAACCTTGCCTCCAGAGCCTGTGCTGATGAGCTTCGGCGACATCCTCACTGACCCGTCGAACTACCGATGCCTGCTACAGGTATACACTCCGGAAATCGCTGCCTTAATCGGCGTAAACTGGCTACCTGATGTCTCCGAAGGGGGCGGTGTGTGGCTGGATAACAGCGACAGGGTGCTCCGTCTGCAGGAGAAACCACGCCATCCCGATACCAACTGGAATCTTGCGGGCGTGCATATCTTTTCGCCAACCGTCCTCCCTGTGCTGAGAAACCTTCCTCTGTCCGCACGGGCAGAGTACGAGCTTACCGACGCCATTCAGCGGCTCCTGCATCAGTACCCCGAATTCGTGCGGGCAGTGCGCTTCGAAGGCTACTGGAACGATGTCGGCACGCCTGAACGCCTTCAGCAAGCAAAGCAATACCTGCAGGACTGCCAGCACACGCGGGCGAATCAAGGTTCAAAGTCGTTGCCAGGAGGAGAACCATGAAAGGCAACCCCGAGATACTGAAAGTACTCAACGAACTGCTTTCCGATGAGCTGACTGCCATCCACCAGTATATGGTGGAAGCGGAAATGTGCGAAAACTGGGGATATGACAAACTGCACGAAGCACTTCAGAAAATCTCCATTGACGAGATGCACCACGCCGAGTGGTTGATTCAGCGCATCCTCTTTTTCGAAGGACAACCTACCATCCAGCTGGGGAAACTGCACATCGGCGCTACGGTGCCCGAGATGATACACAGCGTGGTAACCGCCGAGAGCGAGGCCATCGAGGCATACAACAAAGCCATTGCGCTGGCGCATCAAGTGGCGGATCAGGGCACCGTCGACCTGCTCATCAAAATCCTCACGATGGAAGAGGGGCATATCGACTGGGCGGAAGCGCAACGTGACCAGATTGAGCATATGGGTCTGGCGAATTACCTGAGCATGCAAACGGAGGGCGCAGCGCAGTAAGTGCTTCCCTACCCCGCCGATACTCTGATTCGCAGGGTGCGCGCACTGCATGAGCAGATTCGCTCGGAGGTGCGCGCTCAGCTCCTGCAGTATTCCGCCGACTGGCTGGCACAAGCCACCGAAAGCGCGGATGGCGATACGCAGTTTCGCATCGACGTGCAGGTCGAGAAGTTGCTGCTGCAGTTCTGCCAGCAGTGGGCACAGGAAATGCCCTTCATGCTCGTGGCGGAAGGCATCTCGGAAAATGGGTGGCTGCCTCTGCCGCACGGAACAGACATCGACCAAGCACAATTCATCATGGTGGTGGACCCCATTGACGGCACACGCATGATTATGTATGACAAACGCAGTGCATGGTGCCTGACAGGCATCGCTCCTAATCTTGGCCGCCAAACCACCCTTGCCGATATCGAAATCGCCGTGCAGACCGAGCTGCCCACCACCAGACAGTACCTCGCCGACACTCTATGGGCGGTGCGTGGGCAGGGCGCGTTCGGCGAACGGCAGAACCTGCTGGACGGAGGCACGACATCATTCCGACCGAAACCATCGTCTGCGAACGACTTGCGCTACGGCTTTGCCAGCATCGCCAACTTCTTCCCCGACGGCAAGGCGTGGCTCGCCACCCTCGAGGAGGACCTCTACCGCCAGCTGGGAAGCATGGACGTGAGAGGCAACCCGCTGGTGTTCGCCGACCAGTACCTCAGCACAGGTGGGCAGATTTACGAGCTGACCGTTGGGCACGACCGCTTTATCGCCGACCTGCGTCCCGTCGCCTTTCGGCAGCTGGGATACGCAGGGATGCCTCTATGCGCCCACCCCTACGACATCTGCACCGAACTGATTGCCCGCGAAGCAGGAGCCATCATCACCGATGAGTACGGACGGCAGCTGCGAACACCTCTAGATATCCGCGAACCTGTCGCATGGGTCGGCTATGCTAACCCAGCCCTGCGGGACCTGATTGAACCCGTACTGCTCAGGCTGCTGCACGGAGAGACGGAACGATGAGTCACATTCGCAAAGCGATAATTACCGCTGCCGGACGGGGAACCCGCCAGTTTCCCGCCACGCGCACTCTGCAGAAAGAGATGCTGCCCCTTGTGGACCGTGACGGTATCACCAAACCCGCGCTGCAGCTGCTGGTGGAGGAAGCCGTAAACGCGGGTATCGAACAGGTCGGCGTCGTGGTGAACCCCGAGTCGGAAGCAGGCATTCGTGCCTACTTTGGCGCGCTCACCGAGCAGGAGGGGCAATGGCAAAACGACAAGCAGCTGCTCTATGAACAGGCAGCTCACTTGCAACAGCTGGGCGAACGCATTGTGACCATCGTGCAGCAGGAGCCGCTGGGATTGGGACACGCCGTCTACCTGACGAAATCGTTCGTTGGCGGGGAGCCTTTCGTGATGTACCTGGGTGACCACGTGCTGCTCTCTCACACGGCAAAGAACTGCACCCAGCAGGTGCTGGAGGTCTATGCCCATACTGGCGGCACCCTGTCCGCCGTTCGCCGCACGCCCGAGGAGCGCGTACATCTCTACGGAACGCTGTCGGGAGAACCCATACCAGATATTCCAGACGTCATCCGTGTCACCGCCATGATAGAGAAACCATCTCCGGAGCAGGCACGCGCATCCCTCCGAATGCCCACCCTACCCGATGGTGTATACTACTGCTTCTTCGGAATCAACCTCTTCACCGCGGAAATCTTCGAGTGTCTGGAGCGCACTATCGTCGAGGGACGCACGATGAAAGGTGAGTTCCAGCTTACCACCGCTCAGCAGATGCTGGTGGAAAAGGGCGCGTACTTTGCCTGCGAGATACAGGGCGAAGCGTTGGACATCGGCATACCGCAGGGCTATTTAGAGGCACAGGTTGCGCTGGGACTGGCAGGCACTTACAGTGAGCAACTGCAGCAATGGATGCGTGAACGCGGGGGATGCAGCGGGTGAAACCGAGGATCCTGCTCTCGTGGTCGTCGGGCAAAGATAGTGCGTGGGCGCTACATGTGTTGCGCCAGAGCAACGAGTGGGACATTGTAGGACTGGTTACCACGGTCAATACCGCCTTTGGCAGAGTATCCATGCACGGCGTGCGCGAAGACCTGCTCGAACAGCAGGCTCAAGCCGCAGGATTACCCCTGTGGAAAGTCCCCATCCCATACCCATGCCCCAACGAGGTTTATGAGTCCGCCATGCGCGACCTCATCCGACGTGCGAAGGACGATGGGATCACGCACTTCGCCTTCGGCGACATCTTCCTGCAGGACGTCCGCGACTACCGCGAGAGACAGCTGGCGGGAACGGGCATTACCCCTGTCTTCCCGCTGTGGGGCACGGATACCCGAATGTTAGCGCAGCAGATGATAGCGGGTGGTCTGCGAGCGGTGTTGACTTGCGTAGATTCCCGACAGATACCCGCCTCCCTTATTGCACACGAGTTTGACATAATGTTGCTCCAACAACTTCCCCCCTCGGCGGACCCCTGTGGCGAGAACGGCGAGTACCATACTTTCTGCTATGACGGTCCGATGCTCGCGTGTTCCATACCCGTGCAGACAGGCGAAGTAGTGGAGAGAGACGGTTTCGTGTATGTAGATGTGCTCGCCCTGTTTCAGCGTTAGTTTATCGCTGTCCGGTCACTGCACGAGTTCTACCTGCACGTCATCTATCCACAACACGCCCGTTCCACCGTTAATGCCTGCGCGTACCATCAATAGCATGGCGTCATCGGGAATGTCTACAACTCCCCCTACCTTTCTCCAGTCAAAGGTTCCGTCCAGCAAAGCGACCGGCTTATGCTCCCATCGTCCGTCCTTGTGCTGAATAGACAGGTCCAGGCTCGCCGTTTTCCATCCCTGGTCGCCCCGTCGAATCTGCTCACCTTTCAGCCATGCCGATAAGCGCACCTTGCTACCAGGTGGAAACTGCTTCAGTGAAAGATACTGTGTGAACAAAGCGTAAGTGCCCGTCATGTTGACAACTTTAGCGCACTGCCTCCCCGTCCGCGCCGTTTCCGCAGTCACACAGCCTTCAGGAGGAATAACCCAGCTACTCCCTTTTGGGGCACCAAAACGCAACTGTGTTCCCCGCGATAACGCGAATACCTCTGCGCCTCCGGTTTCGAAGGACGGGTCCATGATACCTGTTGCTTCCACCTTCTCTACTGGCTCAAGATAAGAGGCGGTCGTTTTTCCGGGCATCCCGGCAACAGTGACCTTCATCTCAGCTTCCTGCCACTGGTGCACAGCAATGTGCTCGTCACCGTCTAGCCAGGCAATGAACAGTTGTTTGCCGTGCATGAAGATGTTACGGGGTAACGACGTTGCGCGAAAGCGCAGACTCGTCAGTGACGCTAAAATATGCCCATCCGCGTCAGCAATAGATATCGCATCAGGCACTGTACCCGCTCCCACCGTCTCTCCGCATCGCTGCTTCTCGTCACACAACCATTCGCCGGCTCTGCTGCCCCCGTGGAAGAAAGCGAACCTCTGGGCGTTTGGAACATTCACCTTCCACGCTAAGAAGGCAGGTGGTAATTGCACATCGCCCTCACTCATCACTGCGAACCGAAAAGCGAAGGTAGGCGAGCTGTCAAAAGCATACTCTTGCACAAACCACATAGGAGGGTCTACCATACGGAAGCGTTCATTCTCCGCCCGCAAGACGCCGAAAAACCGCATTCTCAAGGTTGAACCCTCTTGCCAAATCCGAACGCCCGCCTCCACATCATCCTTCGAACCCGCATATTGCACCTGTCCCTGCACATTGCGGAACCCCTTATCGGTGTAAATGTCGCTATCGGCGAAGACAAGCCGCTCAACCGGTTGTTTCGCCCAAAGCGCCCGAATGGCGCCTCCGGTACGCCTAAGCAGGATACGATAGTGAGCGTTTTCCACCACCCAGTCGGTACTGTGGTGCGCAAGGGTAACCTGAGGGATACGAACAGATTTAGTGCGGGTTCGGGGAAAAGGTGGAAGGGAAAAGCGTAACGAAAAGGTTCGGGACAAGCCGTTTGCCGGGGTAAAACTGGTGTCATCCCGCCACATCACCGCAACGCGCGCGCCAGTGCTTGCTGTCCCTCCCTCCCACACCTTATCCAGCAACATCACATTATCCACGCCCATCCGAAGCGGTTCATCGAACGCCAGACGAAAGCTCCTGCCATCTCGCTGCTGGAAGCACAGCCATGCATCGTCAGGGTGTAAAGGTATCGTCTCTGACTGCCAGACAATTTCCGTTCCCTGTGGTCTCCAGTAAATACGATGAGTGCCCCGCTTGCCCGAAAGATGGCGCACAAAGAACCAATCGTCCAGCAGCCCTTCTACCGTATTGATTTGCCAGCGATGGACGTCCGGCACATGCAAAAGTAGCCCGATACGTCTCAATCTTCGTGGCTCCTTTTCCACCGTCCCTTGTAGATTGACCCCCTGAGGAAAGCAGCGGTAGGTCAACCGCAGTTGCGTGCCATCAGACAGGATAACCTGCAATGGCAGAACAATCTCCTGCTGCGTGATAACCGGCGAGCCAAGCACCCGCTCGATGCTGGCAGCTTCGTCGGAAACCAGTTCGCTGGCACTGACCAGCACTCTTCCATCCGCACCAGACAGCGAGCGGAGCAAGCCCGTTCTGGCGTCCACAGTCAACCCATAGTGTGCCGTTGTGACTACCCATACGCTGCCAGAACGTTTCAAAGAGGGCGGTTTGGACCGGCGCTTTGAAGGAGAAGACTGGACGTTCGATCTGGGGACAGGACAACCTTCTCCAGATGGACGCAGGACTAACAGCGCTGCTTGATATGCTGCGAGAGGCATGCGCACCGTGGCAATCTCGGCAGGCGTTCCTTCCGCCAGTCTGGTCGCTGCCATTGCTTCCCAGACGGCGTATCTGCGTTTCCCATCGAGGTGCAAAAGACCGAGAGGCAAGCGTACAGTTGCGTTCACAGCATGCGGATTAAAGTTGATAACGGATACGGAAGCGCGGATGTAATCGTTTGTCCGCAGGCAAGTGAAAATGCCTTTCGGCTCGGCTTTCACCAGAGGGGCAGAATGGCTGGCGTCGGTATAAAGGGCATCGCCTGTTTGCAGCTCGGGCAAGAATCTGCGAACGGTAAGCAATCGCTGGATAAAAGGTCCATGTCCAATTTCTGCTTCGTGGTACAACATGGGCATACCATCGATCCAGAAAGTCAACGCCATCAGTGCTCTCACGCCGCTGACACCAAGCCATCCCTGCGCCCGCAGGCTGTCGTGGCTCTCCACATACCGTAATCTTGTCGTCCATCTCGGCTCGGCGTATCGTTGCTCCTCGAAGTACCTCTGCAGCGCCCAGACAAACTCAGCGGGAGAAACATCTCGAAGCTTCACCAGATAGCGATGGCAAAGCGCAAAATCGTAGACGACATCGGCTTCCTGCATGTAGGGTACTGTATCCACCTCGCCCAGTACCGCCCCGTCGGGGTTGACTCTTCTGACAGATTGCCGAATGGTTCGGAGCATATGCAACCCGCCTTCTCGCAGAGTCAGGCTTCCTCGCTCATAAGGCAGAGGAGGGACCTCTCCGCCCACCTTTGTCAGCTCGCTCCGCCACCAGTCGGGGGGAACATTGGCAGGCACTTTCCCGGCGGGAGGAAAACCCCGCCTTCGCCAGGTCGTTGTTCGACTGCCACCCGCTGCGTCAACCCGGAAACCGTCGATACCAAAACTCCGGGCGTAATGCTCCGCCACCTGACCGATGTATTGCTGCCATTCCGGTTCGCGGAAATCAAAGCACCAGTAGCTAAAGGCGTTGCCGTCCTCATCCAGAACCAGCCACCACGGTCTGTTACCACGCAACATGCCAGCCTCGGGTGTGCCACCGTGTGGAACGAGGTCTTGCCAGACCCTCACGCCCAGCCGATGGGCTTCGGCAACGAGCTGGCGGTATTCTTCCGCAGTGCCCAAGCCTTCCTGAAAGCGATAATAATCCTGTGGGTTGTAGATGCCTCCACTCTCCAAAGGCAAAAGCCAGATAGCACCGAAGCCCAGCTGGCGCACGACAGGTAACAGAATCCTTTTTGCCATCGCAAAACCACCCAGGTCCAGACAGTTGCTGCCTATCGTTCCGCCCGGATGGAAAGAGTAAAGCGCTACTTCCCGCGTCCACTTAGGGCGGTCGGCGGGAACTTTGATGTCCAGATCGTCAAACCATCGCCAGAACGCCGCGCGCAACGCTCCTGACAGGGAGTCAGGTACCACTTCCAGAAACGCAGTACCTGCGCTTTGAGGCTCGTTTGGCTCAGCCCAACCCATTGTCATGAACTCGTGGGCGACGAACACCCTGCTGTCGGTCGTCCAGAAATAGGTAAACGCAGGGTCGCGGCGTGCGTCGTTGATGAACAGCAATGTTCGGTTGCTACTTTGCTGTACCAGCAATTGCCCAATACCCCATGCGCTTGCCGCTCCCCAGCCCGGAGCACAAGAGGATAAATCACCTGAGTGGTTGGGCTCAAAGGGGTCTGCGGTAGGAAACAGAAAAACGCCCCGTTTGGGCAAAGGCAACAGGAAACGCACCCGATAAAACTTCGCTGGTTGCTCCCCAAACCATGTCAAACGGAGGGAACGGGCGACGCGATGGGGATTGCCGAAAGCACCAAACTGAACCTGTTCTTGCAACTGCCACTGACCACTCTCCACTGCCACCTCGCGGGTCAGGGTCAACTTACCTTTTTGCTCATCAAACTGCCAGTCTACCAGACGGGACCGGGCAACCTTGTTCTCTACACACCAGCGTCGTCTTTCTTCCCTCTCCCCTATCGCGATGTCCACCGAAGCCGTACCACTCGGTAGCGTAGCCTCGCTGACAGTCTGACCCTTCCATGCCAGAGCAAGCCAATCACCCGTCTGGTAGTCAAAGGTCAACTGCCATTCTCCCCATCGCACCGTTCGTTCTTGCTGCGCGGGAGCACCAACTGCGCTCGTCACAACCAAAAACAACAGCAGTACCAAAACCATTAAACCACCGCCTGTTTTTCGGGCTTGCTTTGCCGGGCCACGCGGGATTTTTCTACATCCGCTCCGGCGCACTTACTCCCAGCAATCCCAGCACGTTCCTCAGCACGATGCGCGTTGCATCCACCAGCACCAGGCGTGCGCGGGTTACTGGCTCCGCTTCCCCCACCACACGACAGGTGTCATAGAACTTGTGGAAAGCATCGGCAACCTCCATACTGTAGCGCGTCAACCGATGGGGAGCGCGCTCGGTAGCCGCCTTCAGTACCTCCTCGGGGAACTCGTCCAGCTTCTTCATCAACGCGATTTCGTTCTCGTGCTGCAGGGGAGACAGGTCTGTTTCTGAAGCCGACGGAACCACCCACCCCTGCTCTGCTGCCACGCGCAACATGCTGCAGATTCGAGCATGCGCATACTGCACGTAGTACACCGGGTTCTCGCTGCTCTCTTTCTTCGCCAGCTCCAGATCGAAGTCCAGTGGACTATCATGCGAGCGCATCAGGAAGAAGAAGCGCGCCGCATCCTTACCCACCTCGTCCAGCACGTCGCGCAGAGTGACCACGTTGCCCGCCCGCTTGGACATGCGCACCAGGTCTCCACCTTTGAACAGGCGCACAATCTGGTAGATGAGCACCTCGAAGTTCTCGGCAGGATAACCCAGCGCAGCAACCGCCGCCTTCGTGCGGGCGATGTAACCATGATGGTCAGGACCCCAGATGTCTATCAGGTAATCAAAACCACGTTCGAACTTGTTTTTGTGATAGGCGGCATCGGCGGCGATATAGGTGGGTTGCCCATTGTTGCGCACCAGCACGCGGTCCTTATCATCGCCGAATGCAGTAGAGCGCAGCCAGATTGCCCCGTCGTGTTCGTAGGCATAGCCACGCTCTTTTAGCTCGCGGATGGCCGATTCCACCTGTCCGCTGGTGTGCAGGCTGTTCTCGCTGAACCATACATCGAAAACCACTCCGAAGTCCGCCAGATCCTGCTGTTGCTGGCGTTTCATCGCCTCTTCGGCGTAGGCGCGAAAGCGGTCGAGTACCGTTTCCTCGTCACCTTCTGCCAGATGTGCTCCTTCCTTCTCCAGCAGTTCCCGCGCGATGTCTATGAGATACTCGCCCGCATAGCCGTCTTCAGGCAGTTCGATATCCTCCCCAAGCAGCTGTCGATAACGCACCACCAGCGACCGGGCAAAATGTTGCATCTGCAACGAGTTGGTCGCATCGTTCACGTAGAACTCACGGGTGACCTGATAGCCCACCGCTTCGAGCAGGTTCGAAAGCACGTCGCCAATCGCCCCTCCGCGCCCGTGCGCGACGGTAATGGGCCCGTTTGGGTTCGCGCTGACGAACTCCACGTTCACCCTCTTGCCCTGCCCGATGTTCCATCTACCGTACGCCTCACCCTGCTGCTGGATTTCACGCAGCACGTCGTGCAGCCAGTGGGGATGTAACGTGAAGTTGATGAAACCATTACCCGCCACTTCCACCTTAGACACCAGACGGTCTTCAGGCAGGTGTTTGACAATGATTTCAGCGATGTCACGGGGCGGACGTTTGAGCTCGCGCGTGAGCAACATCGCCACATTGGTGGCGAAGTCGCCAAACTCCTTCACACGAGGCGGTTCTACCGATACCTCGGGCATCTGTGTTATCGGCAGGTCACCCGCCTCTTTCGCGCGCTGCAAAGCCTGCTCTATCAGTGCAACCACTCGTTCCTTTGCCACGATGCGATGCTCCTTTCCGCTTGTCTTTCCCTCCCCCGCGGGGGGGGAAGTATCGGTTCCCGCTTCCCCACAGGGGAAGGAGAGAAAGGGGAGGGTCTTGCTAAGCCGGCGTTAACTCCATCCCGTAGGCGTACTCATCCACCGTGCGCACGGCGAAATCGTCCCCGCGGTGCAGTGCCTCCAGTGCTTTTAGCAGAGCGCGGGCGGTATCCAGCGAGGTCAGGCATGGGATGCCCTGGTCGACGCTGGCACGGCGGATAATCAAGCCTTCGCGCTCAATCTGGCGATCACGGGTCAGCGTGTTGATGAGAAGGTCTATCTTGCGCCCGCGTATCAGGTCTAACAGATTGGGCGAGCCGCCTTCGCTGATTTTATATACTGGCGTTGCTTCCAGTCCGTGCTCCTGCAAAAAGCGTGCCGTACCCCGTGTGGCGTACACACGGAAGCCCAGCGCGATAAACTCCTCCACTATAGGCAGCGCCTCCCGCTTATCGGGGTCAGCGATGGTGACCAGCAGGTTGCCCTTTGGCGGGCACTGGATGCCTGACGCCACCATCGCTTTGTACAGCGCGCGCGAGTAGTCGGTATCCACGCCCA
>JAPWUZ010000318.1 GCA_028275265.1 Armatimonadota bacterium
AGGAGGGAAAGCTTTTTGAAAGGACTGAAGTGGCAATTGGCTTTGCTGGTAGCGCTGTTCGTGGCGTTAGCGCTACCTTCTCATGCAGGGCTGTGGTACCTGCAGGCGACCCTGACCGGCTCGCAAGAGGTACCGCCGGTGTCAACGAACGCCAGTGGGGTGCTTTTCGGCAGCTACGATGACGTTGCCAAAACCATCAGCCTGGCGATAACGGTGAGCGGCATCGCGCAAAGCGACCTGACCGCATCGCACATCCACCGCGCTCCTGCGGGAAGCAACGGACCCGTCATCTTCGGCATCGGCGGCGGCAGCAGCTATGCTGTGCTGGGAAGCCAGCTCATCACGGTGATTAACAACGCGCCGTTCCCCGCCGCAGAAGAGGTGAACTTGCTGACCGGCAAGACCTACGTCAACATCCACACTCTTGCTCATCCAGGGGGCGAGATACGCGGACAGATTACCGCGTTGCCGGTGGTGCCAGAGCCTGCGACGATGGCTGGGTTGGGCATCGGCGTAGGACTGCTGGCGCTTCGAAGGCGAGAGAAGTAAATCTTCGTCTGCAAGCAGGTGGGCTGAGGGTTCCCTCAGCCCACTTTTTTCGTCGTTGCAATCCGCTTGTTCAGATACTATCCCTCTATGGTGATCTCGCGTCCCGCGGTCAGGACAACCGGTGCGGTACAGCGTAGCTGAATACCCCGTCCATCCGACAGCACCTCCGCGCTCATAGGCTGGTTGTCTATGGTTATGGAGACCCTGCCGGACCCCTGCCAGCGCGGGAGCTTCAGGCTACACAACCGCATTTCGCCGTCTACCAGCGTGATGCTAACGCGGGACCCTGCCACACCAGTGTTCTCGGAGTAGATGCCCCAGCCAACCGGCGTAAAGAAGGGATACCGGCTCTCAGAAAGGCGAATGGGCGGGGATAGGGTCAGTTCGCCTCGTGGGGCATCCCAGCCGAAGCCTGTCAGCGCGTTCAGCAACGTCCATGCAGACATCGCGCGGTAATAGTGGTTGCCGCATTCCACATGGTTCCAGAAACGCCCTGCTCGCAGATAGCGATCGTGGATGTCGCGTACAGTCGCCATTCCTTCCGCAACCCTGCCGCGAGCGAGCAGCAACGCCGCCACTGTGTACTCGATGCCCGTCCACAGCGCATCAGCCTGCAGGTTACCCGATGCCGCGAGGCGATGCGGTTTACCGGGTGGGTAAGAGGCGTTGCGTAAGCCTTCGCCCGGGCGGAAATTGTAACGTATGACGGCATCCAGCGCGTGCTCGATGAACTCGTCGGGGATAACCGGTTCCCAGCCGCTTGCGGCGAAGAACCAGTCCGCGCTAATCTGGTCGCTCATGCAGCATTCGTCGACGAGCTCTCCGTCGCGCCAGAGCACGAAGTATTCGCCGTTCCAGAGCTTCTGGATAAAGCTCCGAACGCCTTTGTCGTAGAGCTCCTGCCATTTTGCGACGCGCTGCGAATCGTTCATCTCCTGCGCCAGCCGCACGGCACTCTTAAGCGCGCCCAGCCACAGGCTACAGATGTACGAAGGACTTCCCTGGAAATCCCATACGTCGTAGGTGTTGCGACGCGTGTCGGTATCGGGCAGGGCGTCGCCGTCCGTGTCCAGCAGAAGCGTGTTGTCCATGGCGCGGACGATGTGCGGGTAGAGCCGCTCCAGGTAGCCTCTGTCGCCCGTCCAGAGATAGTCGCGTGCAGCAAGCATCACGAACTGAGGGTTCATGTCCACGCGGTCGAAGCCGTTGTCTACCGCGCTGAAATCGGGGGTGAAGAAGTGATGTACGCGCCCGTCCTCACGCTGGAACTTCGCACCGTGCTCCATTTGCGTTTTTTGCAGGTCTGGGAAGAGGGCGATAATCGGGAAGGAGCCCTGATAGGTGATGTCCGTCGTATGGAAGCCGCAGCATCCGAGTCCTTCCCACACGCCGAAGTGCCCTTCGTATGTCCACCAGGTGCATTTGGTCAGGGTGGACAGTTGCCCGCTGATTGCGTCGGCGGCTTCGGCAGGCAGGCTGGAGTCGTAAATCGCATCCACGAAATCCAGCGTGCGTTCTCGCAAGGTAGTGGCGTTGTCCAGCAGATACCGTGCGACGTCGAGCGAGTCGCTGAACCAGCGGGCATACTGATGACCGATGTTCGCACCAGTAGGACTGATATGGTTTGGGAAGAACCAGCTCACGGTGAAAAGTGCCTCCCCTTCGCTCTCCGGCTCGATTTGCTGGCTGGAGCAGAGCGCGGCATAGCCCCATTCTAGGTGTCGTTCGCGCAGCTCGTTCAGGTTAAGCGCGATTTCCTCCAGAAACTCCGGCGAGTGAGCGAGGCTCGGCTCCACCAGGCTCAGGCGGTGGTATTTGTCATATACCAGCGGGTGCAGGAGCAGCTGTTGGAGCAACCGTTCGCGCTCCTGCGGCGACAGTTGAGAAGCGTCAAAGCCCTCGGGCAGGGCGGGAGCGGATTCGGGTGGCAGGTTCGGCAGCTTGCCCTCCTCGCGGAAACGACGCAGCACGGAGACGGGCTTCAGCCCAAAACGGTTTTGCCAGAACATCAGCGAACGGAACTCGTCGCGGTACCCGCCGGTGACGTAGCTGACTTCTCCTCCACGTGCCGCGAAGGTCATATCGCCGGTAGATGGGTGTTCCGGCTGTAATGCGTCTGCGGTGAACCGGACAGCAACCCCGTGCGCCATCTCATGAAGCAGGTTGCGTGGCTGTCTCTGCGTTTGTCCGATACCAGCCATGTTACGCATCACGCCCGCTATGGCGAGATGTACCGGTTCTGAAGAGATGTTTTGCACCAGGAAGCGCACGTAGAAACCTGGTGTTCCAGATGCCCGGCTGTCCAGAGGGATGAACGGCGAGAAAACCTCCGCGATGACCTGCACGGGCAGCGAAGCGTCCAGATACTGCAAGCGTGCCAGCGGAAAGGAACCATCAAACTGGATGGACTGTACCGCGCGTGCCCATCCGGTGGAATAGAGGTCGTGCAGGCTCTCGCGCAGGGCGAGATAGCGTACCCGTACGTCGCCATTTGAGGTG
>JAPWUZ010000301.1 GCA_028275265.1 Armatimonadota bacterium
CACGGTCGTTGTGGTTAACTGTGCGCCCTCCACCGGACGCAGAGAGACGTTCTTGGTGACATCCGATGTCAGGTTATCTATGTCAATCGGTTCCGTTTCCACGCTGTGTACCCGCGCGAGTACCTCGGGCTTACCCGAGATGACCACCGTGCGAGGCTCCAGCGCAATCTCCTCGATGGCAACACTGGGGTCGGGTTTACCCTTCCAGACAGGAGTCACAAACACGGTCTTGGTCAGGCTCACCGGTGCCAGCTTCAGTACCACCCGCACATGAGAGGGGCGAATGGTTACACCGCCGCTGAGGGGGCGGTTTTCAACATCCAGTGCCACCACCGGTAGGTCGTCATCCACTTCGTCGCCCACCTTCTGGGGAACGGCGTTCACGATGAGCCGCCGTACCTGATTCACCTGCTCCCGTGCACCGGACACCACCACCGTTTCAGGATATACAATGGGCGAAAGGTAAACATAGCCTTCAGGAGGTGCGTTCACGAAAAGACACTCCACCTTGAATGTTTTGCTGATACGTTTCGTCAGGGTTACCTGTACTGTTGGTGGGATAATCTCCACCTGTACGTCTTGTAACATGTCTCTGGTCAGGTTGAGCTGCACAGGCAACCGCTGCTTACCTTCGGTTAAACCGGATACGTCCACCATAGCACGGATGCCTCGCGGAGCAATCTGTTCCACACTGCTGCGCATACCGGTAAGCACCACCGTTACCTGCGAGGGGTTCACGGTCGGCGGCTCATAGCCGTTTTGTACGTGCCGTACCTCTACATCTACAGTGAACCGCTGGGTGATGGTGGGGTTCTTTTCGGCGTTGACGTACAGCCATATCAGTATCGCACTGCTCAGTGCCATGAGCTTCTCCGGGATGTTTTCGCGGAGTACGCGCCACACGATTTTCTACCTCCTCTCCGCACGCGCTGATTGCTGCTGGCGCTGCTGCCGCCGTCCAAAGGTCCATGCAGGACGCCAGCGCATGGTCTGGCGCAGGCTCTCCAGTGCCTGTCTGGGGGGCTGTGCTGAGAGCAGGTTTATCAGTCGCTCGCGCAGGGTGTCCTCACGGAAACCGCGCTGTAACCTTCCCGAAAAAGCAACCGAGATGATACCCGTTTCCTCCGATACCACCAGAGCGACCGCACCTCTTTCCGATGCCGCTATAGCCGCCTTGTGGCGCATGTGCACGTTCTGGTCTATCATCGGGTTCTCCGTCAGGGGTAAGGTGCAACCCGCCGCGACGATACGGTCACCACAGATAACTACGGCACCATCATGCAGCGGATTGCCCGGGTAAAACAAAGAGGTCAGCAAGCGTGCGCTGACCTTTGCGTCTAATGGCACACCCGGTGAAACATAGTAGTCCAGTGAAGGGTAAGGTTCAAACACGACAAGCGCTCCGATTTTCTGTCGCGCCATCTCGGTAGCGGCGCGTACCACCTCGTTGACCACAGCCGTCAGGTTCTCGCGCCCGATGGGGTTGATACTCTGCCCCCAGAAGCCGAGACGTCCTATCTCTTCCAGCACATGACGCAGCTCAGGATAAAAGAGGATAACCAGCGCTACAGGACCTAAAGGAAGCACCTGACGCATCAACCAGTTGAGCGTGGTTAAGCCCAGCTTACCGCTGATATACATCAGCAGGAAGAAAAGGAACAGTCCGGACATGATTTGCCACGCGCGGGTGCCCTTTGCCAGGAGGATGAGGCGATAAAGCAGGTACGCCACAGCGAGAATATCTACCAGCAGCACCAGCGTGGATGCCACATCCAGTTCCCTGAGAGTTACCAGTAACGGTTTGAATACCGCTTCAATGACGGACAACGCACCACCCTGCTATTTGGAAATGTGATGGGGACGGTTTCAGTATAGCACAACCCTCCGCCTGCTGCAACCCGCTCCACCTCTATTTCTGACACCGTTTGCAGCCGGTAGGTTCCATCAAATGGTTTCAGATGGTGGTTCAGAGGGAATACGACGGAAGCGAAGGAAGCCCTGTGAGACGCCCCCGCCTACCATCCACTCCACGCCTTCTTGCTGCGCCAGCGCCTGCGACTCGGGAGTCGCCCACTCCTCACCAATCACGACAGGCATGGCCTGAACACCTACCTCACGCAGCGTGTTCGCCCGCAGCTTCGCACGACGAACGTCCTGCCCGTTCACTTTCTGCGACACCTCGGCAATTACGACCTCGTCTCCCTTCCACCAGATAATGTCAGCCAGCAGAGGGTCGGCAAGAGGTTCCGGCATCTGTTGTTCTTGATAGTAGGGCTGCAGCCACCTTGAGATACGACGCCGCACGCTGAACTCAATCGCGTTACCTCCCTCGCCGCCGGCGAAGAGGTTCGGAGCGCGTCGCAGGGTATGTTGCTCGTACTGTTCGCCTTCGCGACGCCCCGCTTCGCCCCGCTGCCACTCCGCAAGCCGGTCTACCGTCCTGCTTAGGCGGCGGATCTCCTCCGCCAACTCTCGGAAGCGTGCATCCGTCTCCGCGCGAAAAGACGCCAGCTGCTCTTCGTTGCGACGCTGCGCTTCTGCCAACTCCTCCACCCGTTGCTCGGTGCGACGCTGCGCCTCTGCCAACTCCTCCACCCGTTGCTCGGTGCGACGCTGCGCTTCTGCCAGTTGAGCTACCAGCGCACGCAGCTCGCCAATCTCACGCGAGTGTTGTTCCAGCAGCTCCGAATGCCGGCGTTGTATCGCCGCAATCTCGCGGACGAGCTTGGGCAACTCTAGTAGCTCGCTGCTCAAAAGAACCCGTCTCAGTTCCGCACGCCAGTCCGGATGCTCCTCCAGAAGACGTATTAAATCATGGAGATCTTGTACCGTCATGCCCATCAATCACTCCTGCCATGAGTATTTTACCCCACGCGAAATACCCATTTCAGTAGCGGTATCGCTGCCGACAGGGTCTTTGCGCGGTGGCTAATCCGATTCTTCTGCTCCATAGGTAGCTCCGCCATGGTGCAGCCCAGCTCGGGCAGATAAAATACGGGGTCGTAGCCAAAGCCATGCTCGCCGCGAGGTTCCCAGTAAATCCATCCGCGACAGGTATCGCGTAGAATATACTCCGCATTCCATGGAGTGCTGATAGCCACTACGGAATTAAACCGCGCTCCTCGCTGTTCCTGCGGCACCCCTTCCAGCAGCTGTAGCAGTTTGGAGATTTTAACCTCCCAGGGGGTATCTTTTCCTGCAAACCGCTTGGAATGCACCCCCGGTTTACCGCCAAGGTAGTCCACCTCCAGTCCGCTGTCGTCGGCGATGCAAACCCTGCCCGTTTGCGCTACGGCTGCGCGCGCCTTGGTTAGAGCATT
>JAPWUZ010000302.1 GCA_028275265.1 Armatimonadota bacterium
GCGTTTCCACCGCGCTACATCGTGGGCTATAACGTGCAGTGCCCGGCGCAGGCAAGGATATTCCGCCGGGTGATGCGCGACCTGGACCGCTATATCGCCGTGCTGTCGCGTTTTGCCCTGCGCGTGCGGGTGCTGTCGGTGGCCGAGCCGTTGCCGGAGCATCCCGACGGCTACCCCGACCTGCCGAGCGTGCTGAGCACCATCCGATATCTGGGAGATGGACGCTGGCTCGAAGCGGTGAGCGACTTCGAGCGGGAAAGGCGCGACACCCTTTGCTGGCGATACCTGCCCTGCTCACTGGTCACGGACGGTGCCGTGCCCGAATGCATGGCGGATGCGCTCGAACTGCTGTTGTACAAGGCGCAAATCGTGCGTATCCTCGCCAGTGACCCTGTGGGCGAAATGCACGATGCTCTGGCGGAAGGAGCCGATGAGTATGTCCATGCCCTGAGCAGGCTGGTACAGGCGGTGCGGCGTCGGCGGCGTCAGGAGCGTTTCAAAAAGTTTGCTCTGTCGCCTTGTCGCTACCCTGCGACGAGACGACAATGGACCACCTCATAACGGAACCTCGGGCATAGAGCATAGGGCCGCTCTCAAGCTCTCTGATGATTGCGGCAGGGTTCGCACCCTGCCGCTTTTTTTCCTCATGCCTTGCCAATCGGTATCATCTCGCCGTGCGCTTCCAGCAGGTCGTCCACCAGCGCCCAGATTTCGTCCAGCGTCAACTCCGCCGCGGTATGGGGGTCCAGCATCGCGGCGTGGTAGATATGCTCACGCTTGCCGGTCAGCGCAGCTTCCACCGTCAGATACTGCACGTTCACGTTGGTGGAGATGATAGCCGCCAGCTGCGGCGGCAGGTCACCGATACGAATCGGCTGCACGCCGTTTTTATCCACCAGACAGGGCACCTCCACGCAACAACCCGGCAACAGATTGGTTATCAGTCCGTCGTTGCGCACGTTGCCGTACACCACGCGCGGGATGCCCGTCTCCATGCTGTGGATGATGAGTGAGCCGTATTCCATACTGCGGTGTACTTCTATCGGCTCATCGCTCTCGAACTCCACACGCATTCGTTCCCAGCGGGCGATGACCTCCTCACACCGACGGATGTACTCGTCCAGCGGGATATTGAACCGCTCGATGAGGTCGGGACGGTCACGGCGGATGAAATAGGGCACATACTCCGCATAGTGTTCGCTGGACTCGGTCAC
The DNA here is from genome assembly GCA_028275265.1 of Armatimonadota bacterium. Lineage (GTDB taxonomy): Bacteria > Armatimonadota > HRBIN16 > HRBIN16 > HRBIN16 > HRBIN16. The sequence goes on from JAPWUZ010000302.1 coordinate 1,215, forward strand.
GAAATAACCCAGCCGCATCATCATCTCGTAGCGCACGCGGTTGTAGTGGGGCACGCGCCCTTCGAGATAGATTTGGCGCAGTGCGGGATACAGGTCCTCGCCGTTGCGCTCGAAACGCAGGTAGAAGGCGTGGTGGTTGATGCCCGCGCAGACGTAGTTGACTTCCTCGAAGGGGATTTTGAGGTCTTCCACCGCCAGCGACCACGCCGTACCCTGCACGCTGTGGCACAGTCCCACCACCTTCACCTTCGACGCGCGATACCACGCCCACACGTTCATCGCCATCGGGTTGGTGTAGTTGATGAACAGCGCGTGGGGACACAGCTCCTCCATGTCCCGTGCAATGCTCAGCAGCACGGGGATGGTACGCAGCGCGCGCATGATGCCCCCCACGCCCAGCGTGTCGGCAATCGTCTGGCGCAAGCCGTACTTCTTGGGTATCTCGAAGTCAATCACGGTAGACGGTTTGTAGCCGCCGACCTGAATGGTGTTAATCACGTAATCCGCACCGTCCAGTGCCTCGCGTCGGTCTAGCGTAGCGGTAATCGTGGGGTGTGCGTTGACCGCCTTCGCCACCTTTTCTGCCACCCGCTTTGCGGTGTGCAGGCGGTCTGGATCGATATCCATCAGTGCAATGTGCGACTCCGCCAGCTCGGGGAAGCTCAGGATGTCGCCCAGCAGGTTCTTGGTGAACACGACGCTCCCCGCGCCGATGATGGTTATCTTCGGCATCAGACGCTCCTTTCCGATCTTTTTGCTTCCTTTTCGGCAGAGCAGCGCACGCTTCCTGCCATGCGAAAGACAGGAATACCTCTTCGATTCGCGAATCTATCTGTAAAATCCACGAGGAGGAGTACCGATGGCAGCTCCCAGAAACGGTAAGTGGCAAGCCGTGCACATCATGGCGCCCAGCCCGGAGGACGTGCCGCTGCTCAGCACGGCGATCGAGAAAACGCTCGCCCCGCTGGGTATCAACGCGCTCATTCTGGAGGTGAACTACAGCTATGAATATCGCTCCCATCCCGAGCTGCGGATGAACGGTGCGCTGAGCAAGGGCGACATCCGCGACATCCTGACGACATGTCGCAAGCATCGTATCCGTCTCATTCCACAGTTCAACTGTCTGGGGCATCAGTCCTGGGATAAGACAACCTTTCCGCTGCTGGTCAAATACCCAGAGTTCGACGAGACGCCACAGATACCTTTGGACAACCCCAACATTTACTGCCGTAGCTGGTGCCCGCTCCATCCGAAGGTAAACGAGGTGGTCTTCGCGCTGATGGACGAACTCATCGAGGCGTTCGAAGCCGATGCCTTCCACGTGGGCATGGACGAAGTGTTCCTCATCGCCAGCGACCAGTGTCCCCGCTGTCGGGGCAAGAACCCCGCCGACCTGTTCGCCAAAGCGGTCAACGACTATCATCAATACCTCGTGAAGAAGCGCAAGATGACCATGCTGATGTGGGGCGATAGATTGCTGGACGACTCGGTGATGAAGTACGGCAAGTGGGAAGCCAGTGAGAACGGCACCGCGCCCGCCGTGGATATGATTCCGAAAGATATCATCATCTGCGACTGGCACTATGAGCTGCGCGAGGAGTATCCCTCTGTGCCTTTCTTCCAGCGGAAGGGCTTTCGAGTGCTGCCCTCCAGCTGGCGCAACGTGCAGGCGGCGCTAGCTCTGCGCGATTATGCCCGTAAGAACGCCACCGACAAGATGATCGGGCACCTGTGTACGACCTGGGCTAGCGGCGGCGATATTGCCCGCGCCCTGCTGGATGACCCCAAAGCGTCCGACAGCGCCAAACAGGCGGTACAGGCACTGAAGGCTGTGGTGCAGGGAGGTTGACATCCAAATACAGGTTTCTATCGCTGTCTGCTTTCCAGTATCAGCAGCCAGTCCTGAAACTTTGGAAGGACGGGTGTCGTCCAGTCGCCCTGCTCGTCCCCTCGCGCTTCGCCAAGCGATATCTCCTGCCCCGTTGCGGGGTCGAACAGCAAGGCGCGGTAAGATGTCCCCGGCTCCAGCGATTTGACCGTGACCCGCCACTGATATGCAGGAACGTAGATGAGCCGTAGCTCGCCGGGGATGCCCG
>JAPWUZ010000303.1 GCA_028275265.1 Armatimonadota bacterium
TGCTACTGCAGACACTTCCGAGGTCGGTTAGCCGTGCGCCGAGCATAGCTCCGCCGCGGTTGACTATACATCCATAGCCACAAGGAGGAACCGACGATGAAACGGTCTTCGGCGTTCACGCTGATCGAGTTGCTCGTCGTCATCGCGATTATCGCGATTTTGGCGGCGATCCTGTTCCCCGTTTTCGCACAAGCACGTACCAAAGCCCGTCAGGCGTCTGACATGAGCAACCTCAAGCAGATAGGGCTGGCGCTGGCACAGTACTCCCAGGATTACGACGAAACCATGACCCCTTGGGACGTCATCGGCACTCCGGGCGCAGGCTGCCCGAACGGCGGGCTCATCTACTGGCCCAAGCTGCTACAGCCCTATGTGAAGAACACCCAGATTTTCCTCTCGCCGGGCTACGTGTTCGAGTATGACCTCGACGCGGAACCCAACCACACGCCCTGGGTTTGTCGGGAACAGAACGTCAACATCTTCTCCGGTCGCTACATGCGTGTGTCGTACCTGATGAACAACATCGAACCCGAGATTTGGGACGGCACACCATGGAAAGACTCCCCGCTGAACCATTGGGGTATCCGTACCTACTGGTGTGGCAGCCAGATTTGCGTCACGCACATGTCGGAGATTCAACTACCCGCAAACACTCTCCACGTGGTCAACGGACACTCCTACGGGGAGTCGTGGGGAGCGCGCTTTACAGACTTCCTGCACGCACGGGGGCTGTGGCCATGGACGGCGGTCGGCAAAGAGTGGTCTGGAGGCAAGCCCGAGATACACGGCATCTTCAACAACAGGGTGAACATCCTGTGGGTGGATGGTCATGTGAGCAGTCGCATCTGGGGAAGCACTTATCCCTGCGAGTGGTCGGTACAGGACGACTGCAACATGGACCCCTGGTGGCAAGGGTGATTTCCCATGAAAAAGGACATCCCAACGGCATGGGTTATCGCCGCTGTCGTGGTGGTGTTGGTGGCTATCGCCGTGTTCTACTACACCAGAATCGCCGGTCCTGTTATCGAGCGAACGCCACCACCGCCCGACTATTTCGCACCCGCACCCACAGCACCTCAGAAACACTGAAAGCAGGAGAGCCTGCATAGATTGACAAATGAAAATCTGCAGGGCAGCGGCTTCTCCGCTGCCCTGATTCCGGAAGCGGAAAACCAATGCGCATCTCGTGGTCTGCGCAAATTCGCCCAGCAGAAGGGGCAAAAGGGTTTCTGGTGATGCCCGGCGGCGACGTGCTCGCCACACGCACCGAAGCACGCGCCGATGAGGTTGTTGTGCTTCTGTCGCGCAGCTGCGACGGCGGACGTACATGGGAGCGAGTGGGTACCATCGTTTCCGACCCCGACCCAGCCGCCGACCTCGGCGACGGCAATCTCTGCCTCACCCGCCGCGGCGAACTGCTTTACGTCTACCGCCACAACCGCTACAGGGGCGAGACACCGTACTACTCCATTAAGGTCGCACGCAGCACAGACGGCGGTAAGACGTGGAAGGCGCATTCGACCGTGCTTGAAGTGCGACCAGAAGGGGAGGGACCAAGCCGTGGGCTGTGGGCGCCGTTCCTGTTTGAAACGCGGCGCGGCATGTTGCAGTGCTACTATGATGACGAGTTCACCCCGTGGCGCGAGGGGTTCGGCGGACACCAGTGGGTGCGGATGCATACATGGAACCCTCGCACCAAACGGTGGGAGAACCCGGTAACCGTCAGCCGCGCACATGAGCCCCGGCACCTCTCCCGCGACGGCATGCCCAGCGTGGTGGATCTGGCAGATGGGCGATTGTTGTGCGTGCTGGAGAGCGTGCAGACCTTCCCGCCCCACGCGGGTGTAGTACGCTGTGTGGAATCACCCGACGGGGGACGCACGTGGAGCTGGACGCGCGAGGAGCGGCGCGTGGTCTATCAGCCGAAGAACACAACCTTTATGGCGCTCGCGCCGTGGGTGGTGAAAGTATGGGGGAACGTCCTTCTGTGCGTGTTCATCACCGACGAGGACCGTGCTGTGCCTGATAAACCGGGCACGCCTCCGCCCCGGCTCAACATGGACGTGAAGTGCGTCTGGAGTACCGACGGAGGCAAAACGTGGAGCCGCCCCGCCAGCACGGTATACAATGACACTCATAAATGCTACATGCCCGGCGTAGGCGTATTGAAACAGACAGAGAGGGAAGCAGAGATCCTGGTCATGTTTCTCGAAACACAGAGAGGATTCTTCAGCCGAAGGGGCGTTGTGCGGAGGAGATAGATGCACCATGTAGTCGGAGGTTTCACCCTGCGTTCCATCATCTTCCTCTGCCTTGTCAGCCTACTACTGGTGAGCTGTTCGCCCGGCAAACACTCCGGCAACGTCGCCAGCGCGGAAATCCGCTTCTGGAACGGCTTCACCGGTCCCGACGGCGCGACGATGGAGAAGATTGTCAAACAGTTCGAGCGGGAGACGGGCATCCGCGTCAAGATGCAGATTATCCCCTGGAGCACCTATTACGACAAACTGGTGCTGAGCCTCGCATACGGCGGCGCACCCGATGTATTCATCTGCCATGCCAACCGTATCGCCGAGTTCGCCCGCTATGGCGTCTTTCGCCCGATCGACGACCTCATCGAAGCAGACAAGGGCTTCACCCCTTCAGACTTTCTGCCTAACATCTGGAAAGCGGGGCAGTACGAGGGCAAGCAGGTGGGACTGCCGCTGGACTGTCATCCCCAAGGGCTCTACTACAACCTGAGGCTATTCCGCGAGGCAGGTATTGTGGACGCGCAGGGCAATCCCAAACCGCCTGCAACGTGGGAGGAGTTTCTAGACGCCGCCCGCCGACTGACGAAGGACAAGGACGGCGACGGGCGACCTGACCAGTGGGGCTTCGCCTTCACCTGGCTACGCACCAACTGGATTACCTTCATTAGCCAGCATGGAGGTTCCATCCTTTCGCCCGACCTGAAACGCGCGACACTTGCCGAGCCTCCCGCCGTGCGAGCCACCCAGCAGATGTGCGACATCATCAGCCGTTACCGTGTCGCTCCCAAGCGGGAGGGATTCGACTCGTGGATGGGCTTCCGGCAGGGGCGTGTGGCGATGGCGATCGAGGGCATCTACATGCTCTCCAGCGTGGAGGAGCAAAAAGGACTGGAGTACGCCGGCGCGCCGGTGCCTTCTTTCGGACCCAAGAAGGCGGTATGGGGAGGATCGCACATGTTGTGTATGCCTAAAGACCTCTCGCCACAGCGGGCGCAACTGGTGTGGCGGTTCATGCGCTACCTTTCCGACCACAGTCTCGACTGG
>JAPWUZ010000322.1 GCA_028275265.1 Armatimonadota bacterium
GCTGCAGGCGCTGCGCGAGATGGGTATAGACCCCTACCGCGAGGAGCGATACGAGCGTACCCATCTCGCCGCCGACATTCTGAACCATTACGAGGAGCTGGAAGGCAAAACGGTGCGCATTGCGGGGCGTATCGTGGCGATGCGCCTCATGGGCAAAGCCTCTTTTATGCACCTGCAGGATGGCTCCGATAAGATTCAAATCTATCTCCGCGCCGATGACCTGGGCGAGCAACGTTACGGTCTGCTCAAACTACTGGACCTGGGCGACTTCCTCGGCGTGCAGGGCGAGGTGTTCCGCACCAAAACGGGCGAGATTACCGTGCACGTGCGCGAGTTCACCATCCTCTCCAAAGCCCTGCGCCCCATCCCCTACGGCAAGGAGAAGGGTGAACAGCACTGGTACGGCTTGCAGGATGTGGAGTTGCGCTACCGCCGACGCTACCTGGACCTTCTAGTGAACCGCGAGTCGCGCCAGATACTGTTAGACCGGTGCCGCATCGTGCAGGCGACGCGCCGGTTTCTGGATAAAGAGGGCTTTCTGGAAGTAGAAACGCCCGTGCTGCAACCGCTGGCAGGAGGCGCCGCGGCGCGTCCGTTCATCACCCACCACAATGCGCTGGACGTCGATTTCCATCTGCGCATCTCACTGGAGCTGTACCTCAAGCGCCTCATCGTGGGCAACATCGAGAAGGTGTACGAAATCGGGCGTGTGTTCCGCAACGAGGGCATGGACCGCCGCCATAACCCCGAATACACCCTGTTGGAACTCTATCAGGCATACGCCAACCTGGAAGACATCATGCAGCTGGTAGAGCGGCTGTTCTACCATGTCTGCCTGGAGGTGCGCGGCGAGCCATACATCGAATACAACGGTCAGAAGGTAGACATGACCCCTCCATGGAAACGCGGACGCCTGCTCGACCTGATTGAGTACTACGCCGGCGTCAAGCTGAAGGAGTTCGCCACCCTGGAGAGCGCGAAGGCGGCTATGGAGCGCAAAGGCTTGCCCACCGAGAACGAGCATACCGTTGGAGGCATCATCGAGAAACTGCTGGAGCGGTTCGTACAGCCCAACCTGATAGAGCCTACCTTCGTGACCGACTACCCGATAGAGACCTCTCCCCTGGCGAAGAAGCATCCCCAGGACCCGCGCTTCACCCGCCGTTTTGAAGGATACGTCGCGTGCCAGGAGGTCGCCAACGCCTTCTCGGAGTTAAACGACCCTGACGACCAGCGCGAGCGATTCGAGGCGCAGATGCGTATGCGCGCCGCAGGCGACGAAGTGGCGCATCCCTACGATGAGGATTTTGTCACTGCGCTGGAGTACGGCATGCCGCCGACCGGCGGACTGGGCATCGGCATAGACCGCATGGCGATGGTCATCCTCGGCGCGGATTCTATTCAGGACGTCATCTTCTTCCCGCAGATGCGCCCGAAGGGATAACAAAAGCTCCATCTACCGCGTCTAACAGCTGAGCATATCCGAAGGAGGTGCCTGTTTATGGCTCGCCTGTACCTTCTGCCCTTGCTTGTCCTGCTGCTGGCGGGGTGTGGCAACGTGGCAACCACCGGCGTGGGTAACGAACCCTCACCGCAACCCAGCACCGACAATAAATCAACCGAAACGACCAGAAAGGTGGACCCAAGGTTGATAGAGGCAAACAACCAGTTTGGTTTTGCGCTGCTTCACCAGCTGCGCAAAGCGGACAGTGGGAAGAATCTGTTTCTTTCGCCGGCGAGCATTACTCTCGCCCTTGCCATGACCTACAACGGCGCAGCAGGCGAAACCGAGCAAGCAATGGCGAAGGCGATGTCTCTGGGGAATATGAGCAAAGAGGAGCTGAATCAGGCGGCTTCAGACCTGCGCCAGAACCTGCAACACGCAGACCCCAAAGTGGATCTGACCATTGCGAACTCGCTGTGGGCGCGGCAGGGCATCGCCTTCAAGCAGCAGTTTCTGGAGACCAACCGCCGGTACTTCGGGGCACAGGTCAGCGTGTTGGACTTCGCCGACCCCGAGGCGCCTCAGACCATCAACCGCTGGGTGGACGCCAGCACGAAAGGCAAAATCAAGAAGATAGTGGATAATATCTCGCCGAGAACGGTGATGTTCCTCATGAACGCCATCTACTTCCACGGCAAGTGGCAGAAGCCGTTCGACAAATCCCTGACACAGGAGAAGCCCTTCCATCTGGCAAACGGCGAACAAAAGCGCGTGCCGATGATGGCACAAACGGGCAAGTTCCCCTACCTGAAGGGAGAGAACTTCCAGATGGTAAGCCTGCCGTACGGGGAGGGGCGCATCAGTATGGTAATTGTCCTGCCCGACGAAGGCACGAGCCTGAACGAATGGCTGGAATCACTGAGCGCGGAAAGATGGAAGACGTGGACATCGCGGCTGGTTCCCACAGAAGGCGACCTGCAGCTGCCCCGCTTCGGAATGGAATACGAGAAAACGCTAAACGACGCCCTGAAAGCACTGGGAATGGCGGTGGCTTTCGAACCCGACCGTGCGGACTTCACCAACATGCGTGACGAGCGAGACCTGTACCTCGAGAAGGTGTACCACAAAGCAATCGTGGAGGTGAACGAAGAGGGCACGGAAGCGGCTGCGGTCACCTCCGTGCAGGTGGGCATCACCTCCGTGCAACAGCCTCGCCCACCCTTTAAGATGGTGGTGGACCGACCGTTCTTCTTCGCCATCCGCGATACCCGCACCGGTATGGTGCTGTTCATGGGGGCGGTGTACGAGCCGTAGAACGATGAACCACTACGCACCGGCGTGCGTTTAACCGATAATATTGGAGAGACCCGCGATTTCGCGAGTGTCGAGGGCAACATCTTACAGCAAAGAGAGGTACAATACGTCTGTGCGCAGATTTTCAAGCCACAAGAAGGGGGTTCCACCGCCTATGAAGCGCGTGACGATTCTTTTCACTCTGTTCATGGCGATTCTCGCCATTCCATCGGTGCTGGCGCAGAATGAGCCTGTTCGCA
>JAPWUZ010000304.1 GCA_028275265.1 Armatimonadota bacterium
TTGGGACCGGTTCTACAGCCCCTACCACCGGACCAAACGCTATTTGCAGCTCACCGCCAACGTCGCTGCCTACCACCCCGTCGAACAGCCGCGAGTGCAGACCTTCGATGAGCGGCGCATCTTGACACTGCAGGTACCGGACCAGGGAGGTTGGGCGCATTTCTATGCCGATGAGGATACCATTAAGCTGGTCTTCCGGGTGGAGGACAGGCGGAACCGATTGGGCAAGTTGCGGCTAATGGCGTTCGGCAAAGGGCTTCTGGTGGGCGAGCTGTCTGCTGACCGCAGCGGTTCGCGTATCGCGGGTAGCCTGCGCTACGACAGCGACCAGCAGTATTACCTGGCGTATCTCTTCTCCAAACGGGGCGAGGTGCTGGCGAAGCTGTTGATTGACCGCGGCTGGTGGGACGCCGTGGTCCCTTTGGTTATCTCGCGGGAGTTCCTGCCCTATCGTCCTGCGCCCCCTTCCGACGAGGGAATCAGGAAGGTAGTAGGTGCGGAGGATTTCCCCGGCGAGGACGGCGAGTGGATGCAACTGAATCCACCGCCGCGCTTCGCCCCTTATCCGTCGGGAGCACTGACATCTACTTTACTGGTGAAGGAGTTCACCAACGACAATTCCCGTCCAGTTCCGGTCGAATCTCCTGCCCACGCGGGGATGTTCAAGCGATGGAATCTGTTGAATATTCGCATTCTTGGTTCCCCGAAGATACGGGAGGAGTGGCTGGAGCGGTACGTCCAGTCGCAAATGGACGAGATGAGACAGTCAGCGCAAGTCAAGGAACCGATGCTGGAGCCGGTGAAGGTTGCCCCCTACACACAGGGGTTTGCGTACTGGCACGTCTGGTTGCGGGGCATCGCGAAAGCGGTGCTGTGGCTGCCCGAGGAAAGGAGCGGGCGGGGGAAAGACATCAACCCGCTGCTGAATGGTATCCAGCAACGACTCCATACCGAGCGCGACTGGCTGTCGGAGGCATCTGCCCGAATCGCAAACCGCCTGCTACAGGACAAATCTCTTCAACTCAAGACGGGGTTGAAGCCGGGCGACGTCCTGCCCGGAGAGAACGTATACACGGTGCATACCGACGCCGTAGCGGGCTACCGTGCGGATAACCTGAAGCAGACCTTTCGCCTGCGAGCCTGCGCCCAGTATCCGGACGGTTCCCGTGAGCCTTTGGAGGCAACCGTGGTGGTGTTGCGCCAGCACGCGTGGACGGAGGCTGCCCCGCCATGGGGTCCGGAACCGGTGAAATATCTCGTCGGCAAGGAGGGCATCGACATCGCGCTGGGCAAGGGATGGGTTTACGAGCTCTGGATTGAAGGTCATCCCGAGCGAAAGAGCACCATTCAAGTTCCCAGCGAGACGCCAGAGATATGGGTGGTGCAGTATCGCGACACGAAACCCTCGGCGCAAGGCAGCGCTCACTAGCCGGTGGCGGCTAGTCGTCTTCGGTAGCGCGCGGGTGCGCCTTGCGATACGCTTCCTTGAGCCGCTCGCGGCTGACGTGGGTGTAAATCTGGGTGGTGGTCAGGTTGGCGTGACCGAGCAGCTCCTGCACGGTGCGCAGGTCTGCGCCGCTGTCCAGCAGGTGCGTGGCGAAGGAGTGGCGCAGGGAGTGGGGCGTCGGTTTGAAGGCGGTGGACAGCTCCGGAGCGTATCGATCCAGCACCCGTCGCACGCTGCGGTCGGTCAGGCGGGTGCCGCGATGGTTCAGGAACAGCCAGCCTTCGTCCCTGTTGCCGCTTTTTTGCAGCAACACCGGGCGGGCGCGGTTCAGGTAGTCAATCAGTGCCTCCTGCGCCGCCCGTCCAAACAGCACCACCCGGGTCTTGTTCCCCTTGCCGGTAACCTGAATGGCGTTCTGGCTCCAGTCGATATCCCGCATGCGCAGGCTGGTCAGCTCGCCCACGCGCATCCCGCTGGCATACAGCAACTCCAGAATGGCACGGTCGCGGATAGACAGGGGGTCTTCACCCTGCGGCGCGGTCAAGAGCCGTTCCACCTCCTGCTGCGCCAGCACTTTGGGCAGCTGCTGGTCGTGCCGGGGAGCGGTTACCGCCTGCGCGGGGTTACTTGTTAGGACTCCACGATGCCGCAGGTATTTGAAAAACGCCCGCAACGCCGCGATTTTGCGCTCGATGCTGCGCGGTGACAACGCCAGCCGGTGCAGCTCCGCCAGAAACGCGCGAACGATGCCCGGTTGCACCGCTTCCCAGCCCAGCTCGGGGTAGTTCCGCTCCAGAAACTCGGCGAACTGCACGAGGTCGCGCATGTAGCCGCGTACGGTGTTCTCCGACGCGCGACGGCGATGCCGCAGGTCGATGATAAAAGCGTCTATCCACTCGTAGCGGTCAGATGATGTGTCCATGTTGTGCCAGAAACCGCTGCAACGCCTCCTGTGCGCGTTCCACTTTTGCCGCGACGCGCTGCTGGCGGTCACGCATGGGCGGCTCCGGTTCCGGTAACAAGCCGAAGTTCGCGTTCATCGGCTGGAAGTCCTTACCCGGGTAGCGGCTGATGTACTCCAGCAGCGCGCCCATCATCGTGTCCGCAGGCAGGGTAAGCGGAGACAGCCCCTTCACCAGCCTTGCCGCGTTCATCCCCGCCACGATGCCACACATCGCGCTTTCGATATAGCCCTCCACGCCCGTAATCTGCCCCGCGAAGAAGATGCCCGGCTCCGAACGCAGCTGCAGGGTCGGCTCCAGCAGGGTGGGAGAGTGGATATACGTATTGCGGTGCATCACCCCGTAGCGCACGAACTCCGCGTTCTCCAGCCCGGGTATCAGGCGGAACACGCGCTTCTGCTCGCCCCATTTCATGCGCGTCTGGCAGCCTACCAGCCCGTACAACGTGCCCTGCAGGTTTTCCTGACGCAGCTGCACCACCGCATACGGACGCTTCCCGGTGCGCGGGTCTCGCAAGCCCACCGGTTTGAACCTGCTGAAGCGCAGGGCATCCCTGCCGCGCCGGGCGATTTCCTCGATGGGCAAACACCCCTCGAAGTAGCGCGGCTCCTCAAAATCGTGTGGCTCTACGGTCTCCGCCGAAAGCAAAGCGTCCACGAAGGCTTCGTACTCCTCGCGTGTCATTGGGCAGTTCAGGTAGGCGGCATCCCCTTTGCCGTAACGCGATGCCACGAAGATACGCTCCATGTTAAGCGTCAGCGCGTCCACGATGGGCGCGACCGCATCATAGAAATACAAACGCTGGCTGCCGGTCAGGCGGGCGATTGCCTGCGCCAGCGCGTCCGAGGTGAGCGGCCCGGTCGCGATGATAAGCGGGC
>JAPWUZ010000305.1 GCA_028275265.1 Armatimonadota bacterium
CCAGGTGTATGTAGTACCTCACCGCTCGTTGGACTGCCACCGGCTCATAGCCCGATGCCTCAGACACTTCCCACATCATGCCCATATTGGAGCCGAGCATCTCCTGCCAGCGGCGCAGGTATTCGGGGGTGTTCGGACCGTAGTCCACATAGCTCACGTACTTGCGCCACATGGGCACCTGCTCGGGCACGAGAAGCCTGCCCCCGGTACGTGAGACCGTTTGGACGGAGCGGGGCGGTTCGGTGAATGCCGTGATGTCTGCAGCAGGATTGGCAAGCATCGCCAGGGGCAACAGTTCAAAAAGAAGTAACGGCATTGCCGCCCACCAGCGGCGTGATAGCGCGAGGCGCAAAATAAGCACGGCAAACAGCGCTACCACAATCGCTCGCAGAAGACCGGTAATCGCAGTCGCATGAGCCGAAGAGACGAGGGCGGGGGAGACGGTCTCTGGTCGGCTGGCGCGGATGGTATCGTGGCGCGCTGCCCACTCGATGATGTTTACCCCCTGCCAAGCCCAGAGCGACGCCAGAATTATCAGCGCCAGAGGCAGCAGTAACCACTTGCGCGAAGAATGCAGATGTTCCCAACCCAGCGCGGCGGCGACGCACAGCGCAAAGTCGGTCACGATGAGCCAGCGGGCGGGGTCGTGAAAAGCTTTCAGTCCAGGCAGCAGGTAATAGGCGACGATGTAGAGCCCTGCGGACGTGCCTATCGCCAGCCACAGACTTAACCCGGCGACAACCAGCCAGAAACGTGCCTCTGCACGCGCTTTCCATGCCGCAAATGCCACCATCAGAGGCAAAATGCCCACAGTGCAAGCGACTTCCCAGTAGTTGCCTCTCCCCAGCCAGTTGCCCTGCCATGGCGTGCCGTACAGCTCCGGTACCAAGAGCAGAGGTATCTGTTCGGGGCGCAGGGGAAAGCGGTCTGCTCCCCATACCGAGAGGTTCATTCGGGGTGTTTCGCGCAGCAGCTGAAGCATCGGCAGCCAGTGTGCGGCAGACAATAGCAGCCCGCCTGCAACGCCGAGCAACAACGATGGCAGTAAACGCCAGCCATCCCTCATCATACGCCAGCCGGCCCACGCTGCCGCGAGCAGTAGTGCCATGTAGGTGACCTGCGCGTGCCCCGCCAAAAGAAGCAGGGCAACTGTTACAGCCAGTATCGCTACATTCACCGCGCTGTTCGCCTGCCGCAGCCGCTCCACCGACCACATCAGCCATCCCATCCATGCTATAGTCTGGAACATGCCGGGGAACTGTGCCCGCGGCACGAAGGCTCCACACAGCATCCAGGCAGTGCTGCCCAGCAACGCGGAACGGAAGGGAACCCCCAGCGAGCGCAGGAACAACCACATGCCCACACCACCCAGCCAGAGATGCAGCACGGCGTTCCACGAAAGGTAGCGGGCAGGATGCCACAGGGTCAGAAATAGCGTAGATGGGTAGAAAAGCCACTCTTGCGGGTTACCCACAAACGGCTGTCCGAAGAGTGTGTGCGGGTTCCATAGAGGCAGTATCCCCTGCGTCAGCCAGCGTGCAGCGAAGGTGGTCATGGGCAGGAAGTAGAGCATGATGTCGCCCCAGTAGAGCACCTGCTGCGCAAAAACAATCCTCCAAAAAACACACGCCGCCACGAGGGCGAACCAACCCAGCGCAGCGGCGTGTTGCACGCGGTGTGACACCGCTATCACTCCGCTTATTTCGGACTGGCTATAGCAACGAGCAAGCTGATAACGAAGAAGCCCACTGCGATGTAGCGGGTAATCATCGCCAGCTGCTCATCGCGTCCCAGCTTGCCGCGAAATTGCGAACTTACCTGCCCGCCAACCGTGCCTGACAATCCCTCATGCCGCGTGGTCTGCATCGCGACGATGAAGATAAGCGCAATGGCAAACAGCACCTGAACGATGACCAGAAAGGTATACATCTACACTCTCCTTCGCGTATTCCGATGTGCTACGAACGGGCGTGGCGTAGCCAGCACGCGACGGTGGCTGGAGCGTACCTTGTCGGAGGAAGCCCCGGAAGCTGTCTCGGTATCGGATTCGCCATACACGTTGCTGTACGGCTCTTCCGGGCTGGGGGCGACGTTGACATCATCTGCCACGATGTCGCTCTGTGAGACCGTCTGGTCCGTGTAGCTGGTCGGCTCGCTGTAGCTACTGTAGTCCGAATAGCTTCGGCGCGTGGTGCTGCTGTACTCGTTTTCCAGAGAAAGGGTGTTCATGATGTCGTTAGAAGCACGCCGAAACTCGCGGATGGCGTTGCCCAGCGAACGACCTATCTCGGGCAGCTTCTTCGGACCGAAGATAATCAGCCCGATGATGAGTATCATCATCACTTCGCTAAAGCCGAGGCTCCCGAACATCGTGTCCCTCCCGCTGCTGTCGCAGCACATCGTTGCTGGTAATATTTTACCACAGTTTACCTGTAGCCGTCTCAGTCTGCCACTTCCACCACCGGCGGGTTCATGAAGTCATTCCACCGCTGGGCGACCTTACCTTCCGTCGCGTTGCCCCTGTGGATACACACGCGGAACCGCCAGCGCAGGCTTTCGCCGTGCGGCAAAGTGTAATCGCCGTGCTCCTGTCCCTGCGTAAATGCTGCCAGACCGAAGGGGTTGACCGTCATCAGTCCGTAGTCGCGTACGTGCCACCATGCCGGGTGACGGAAGCTGGAAGGGTGCTGCATGATGGCGATGCCCACAGGAATCCCCTCCACCTGTCCGCTGTAGTCGCACCAGTGCGCTCGCTTACCCCAGGTTTGCGGCTCGTTGACTCCGCCTTCGGAGTTCTCTATTCGTCCCCCGCGAGGCACATCCATTGAGGACGCCACCCGTACTGAGAGGATTCCCCCTTCTTTGGTGTCACCGAAACGTACATCGCCCTCCGTAGCGGTCAGGGTCACTTCCACATCCACGAGGTGTTCGTCATCGGGCAACGGGAAGACCCGTACCTTCAGGTGTTGCTCCAGCAATTTCTTCCCATGGCAGTCTGTCCAGTCGCTCAGCGTTTCGAAACCGCCGCATACATACCCGCTGTAAGTGGTGAGGGTCTGACGGTGCAGCGTGTAACCGTGTCCCGGCTCTTCGCTCCAGTTATCGACCCCATTCACGTCGCCAAAGGCAATCCACATGGAACGATGGTGCACGTGGTCATTGGTCTCGCCGGGCACATCGTGGCGCATCGGCCAGTGACGTGTAACGCTCACTCCGCTCGGACCGCGCAGGGGATAAAAACAGGGGCGCGCGGGGTTGCCAGCCTTAATGTAAGC
>JAPWUZ010000040.1 GCA_028275265.1 Armatimonadota bacterium
TGCTCGAGGAAGCCGAAATCAGCGAGTACGAAAACCTGGCAAGCATCACCAACCCGACGGAGCAGCAGAAACAGCGCATGCAGCAGATCGAGCAGAAATCGCGGCAACTGAATGAGGAACTCTCGCAGCTGCGCCAGAAGAACCCCCCCACCGAACAGGATACGCAGCGCATCAATCAACTCACCGCTATCGAGAACCGTAACAAGGAGGTGTTGATGCAGCTGCAGGACCAGTTTGAGCAGCAGCTCAACGCCCGGCGCGACGAGATGATTAACCAGATGCTGCAGGACATTCGTAAAGCGGTAGCAGCAGTTGCTCAGGAGAAGAAACTGGCGGTCGTCTTCGACAGCACACAGGTGCTTTACGCTTCCAACGACATCACTGGCGATGTCATCAAACGACTTAACAAGAAATAGCCGGTTGGCTATCTTGCTCGGGTCAGCGCTGGTGGCTGGGGTCTGCCTGGTCGGTTGTGCCAGAACTCCACCGCAAAAGATGGTTTCCATTCAGTGGCGAGCCCTGTTGATATACCATCCTCTCTGGGAATCACAGCAAATCGGGCGGAACTCCCAGCCACCCCGTGCCCGTGCTGCAACCGACCAGAGGTTTCCGGCGCACTTTTCACTGCCGCAGACAACGTTGCAGCCGCTTCAGACGCCGGAGTCGGAACGAAGGCGTCAGCGTATCGCACAGGCTTCTGCCCAGCAGCAACAGGCACTGGATGCTCGTTTGCGACAGATGGAGGCGCGTCTGCTTCAGGAGGAGCTGGCACAGCTGGAGGCGGAGCAAAAGACGGAGGTAGAACTGGCACGCCAGCAGCTGCTGCAGCAGGCAGAGCAGCAGATAGCAGACGCTCTGCGTCAACACCATTTGCCGCAGGCAGACGCCGAAATCAGGCGACTGGTGTTGCAGCGGCTGGTCCGTATCCGCCCCGACCAGCGCGATGCCCTGAACTCTCGTCTGCAAGAGGTGGAAGCGGAACAGCTGCGCCTTTCGGAGTCGCTCCAGCAGAGGCTGGCAGCCATCGCGGAAGAGACTGCCCGCCGCATCCGTGAGCGCGAAGAAGCCATTGAGCAGGAATACCAACGCAAACGTGAGGAACTGCGGCAGAAGAGCGCCGCTCGCTTACAGGCAGAGCAACTTCGCGCCAGCATACAGATACGCGCTTTTGCCGATACGGCAAAGCCGGTCGTTTTCCCGCGAACTACCCTGAAGACGCCAATCGGGGAATCCCGCGCCATGCCGCCGCCTTCCGCACCTGTGTTCACCCGCGAGGACGTCCGCTTGCTGATAGAACAGGATGTCAAACAGAGGGTGGAGGCGATATGCCGCAGGCATCGCTGGAAACCCGTCTGGCAGGCACGAGCGGGGATACCGGATGTCACTGCACAAATCGCTCTGGAGATGTCCCCATGAAGCTAACGGTGCAAGCACTGGCACAGCGTCTGAACGCACAGGTGGAGGGTGATGCAGACACGCTCATCACCGGGGTGTCTTCCATCGAGTTCGCACAGCAAGGGGACGTGGTGTTTGCGGAATCACCCCGCTATCTGCGACTGGCGGAACGCTGTTCGGCTTCGGCGGTCATCGTATGGCAGGACGCGCCGTCTATCGGCAAGACTCTTCTGCGTGTCGCATCGCCCCGGCAAGCCTTTCTGGAGGCACTCCGCATTTTCGCCCCCGAGCCTCGACATCCGCAAGGAATCGACCTGAACGCGGTCATCTCACCCGATGCCGATATTGCAGAGGATGTCGCTATCGGCGCGGGGTGCGTGATCGAGGCGGGGGCGCGCATCGGTCAGGGTAGCGTTCTGTATCCTCTGTGCTACATCGGGCGGGACGTACGGATAGGCGAGCAGTGTATACTGTATCCGAACGTGACGCTGATGCATGGCGCCAGGCTGGGCAATCGGGTGATAGTGCATTCGGGCACTGTTATCGGTGCAGACGGTTTTGGTTATGTCACGGTGGACGGCGTGCACCACAAGGTACCGCACATCGGCACGGTGGAGATTGGTGACGACGTGGAGATTGGCGCCAATGTGTGTATTGACCGCGCAAAAGCCGGTGTGACTCGCGTTGGCTCAGGCACGAAGATTGACAATCTGGTACATATCGCGCATAATGTGCAGATTGGAGAGAATTGCCTTTTAGTGGCGCAGGTAGGCATTGCTGGCAGTTCGCAGCTGGGGCGGTACGTGGTGCTGGCAGGGCAGGTGGGCGTCGCAGACCACGTGAGTATCGGTGACGGGGCTATCGTGGCGGCGCAGTCTGGCGTAGCGGGCAATCTGCCCGGCGGCCAGCGTTATTTTGGCAGCCCCGCCCGCGAACATGCGAAACAACTGCGCCTGATGGCATACACCAGCCGGTTACCCGAGCTGTTCGAAAGGGTCAGAGAGCTGGAGCGAAAGCTGGGTTCGTCGTCGGAGGACAGGAATGAATAGGCAGTGCACGCTGCGGGAATCGGTATGTGTGGAAGGGATTGGCGTGCACACGGGCAAGCCGTGCCGGGTAACGCTGCGACCTGCAGACGAGAATGTGGGCATCGTTTTTCACGTGAGCGGACAACAGATCCCCGCGCTAGCGGAATACGTGGTTTCTACAGACAGGTGCACCACTCTGGGTGTGGATGGGGTGCGCGTGATGACGGTAGAGCATCTGCTCTCTGCGATGGCAGGCGTGGGCCTAGATAACGCCTACATCGATGTGGACGGAGAGGAGATACCGGTTTTGGATGGCAGTGCAAAGCCGTGGGCGGAATGTTTCTATCGGGTGGGGTTGCGTGAACAATGCGCAGAGCGACAGCGCATCCACCTGACGCGCCCGGTATCGGTGATGGCTGGTGACCGGGGAATCTGGGCGATGCCGCATGCCGAGCGATTGCTCATTGCGACGGTGCACTACGATCACCCGCTGGTGGGTACGCAGGTAGCGTGGTTCCCTCTGGATAAGATAAACTATCTGGAGGAGATAGCGCCTGCTCGCACCTTCGGCTTCTGGGAAGAGGTACAGCCGTTGCTAGCACGCGGGAAAGCGCGTGGGGGGAGTCTGGACAATGCGCTGGTGATTTTCCCCGACCGCTATAGCACGCCCTTGCGCTTCCCGGACGAGGTGCTCAGGCATAAAGTGCTGGACATTATCGGCGACCTCGCGCTGGTGGGCGCACAGGTAGAGGCGCTGTTCGTGGCAGTCAAACCCAGCCATACTCTCAACACCGCCTTCGCACTGGTATTACGACAGACGATACAGGGGGAATGAAAAATGATAGGACCAAACGGCGTTCTGGACGTGGAAGCGGTTCGCGAAATACTGCCGCACCGCTATCCACTGCTGTTGGTGGACCGCATTCTGGAGCTGGAGCCCGGCAAGCGGGCAGTGGGGCTGAAAAACGTCACCATCAATGAAGAGTTTTTCAACGGGCATTTTCCGGGTCAAGCCATCATGCCGGGTGTGCTGGTGGTGGAGGCGATGGCTCAGGTGGGAGGCGTATTGATGTTGTCGTTACCGGAGCATCGCCACAAACTGGCTTATATCGGAGGTATCGACAAAGTGCGCTTCCGCAAGCCGGTGGTGCCGGGTGATACGCTCATCACCGAGGTAGAGGTGCTGCGTTTTCGCGGCAGCACCGGTAAAGTGCGCGTGGTCGGGCGCGTGAACGGTCAGGTGGTGGCGGAAGCGGAGATGATTTTCGCGCTGGTGGAACGCCGCAAAAACGGCAACCAGGCGCAGGAATCACCGGAAAACTCTACCGTCGATGAAGGAAACAATCAGTGATGGGCATACACACTATGGCGCATTCCAAGATTCATCCAACGGCCATCATCCACCCAACGGCGGAACTGGCTCCAGACGTAGAGATAGGTCCTTACAGCATCGTCGGCGCGCATGTATATATCGGCGAGGGCACCATTCTCGAGTCGCACGTGGTCGTGGAGAAGTGGACGACCATCGGTTCCTATTGCCACATCTTCCACAGTGCGATCCTGGGTGGTCCCCCACAGGACACGAAGTTCAAGGGCGAGCGCAGCTACCTGCGCATCGGCGACCGCAACATTATCCGCGAGTTTGTCACCATCCATCGTGCTACCGGTGAAGAGGAAGCCACCGTCATCGGCAACGACAACATGATTATGGGTTACGTGCATATCGGGCACAACTGTAAGCTGGGCAATGGCATTATCATTGCCAATCAGGCGGGCATCAGCGGGCACGTCATCGTCGAAGACCACGTGGTTTTCGGCGGGATGGTGGGCGTACATCAGTACACCCGCATCGGCAAACTGGCTATGCTGGGCGGAATGTCCAAAGTGGTGCAGGACGTTCCTCCCTTCATGATGGTGGATGGACGTCCCGCGGAGGTGCTGGACCTGAACACCATCGGTCTGCGCAGGCATGGCATTCCCCCTGCGGTGCGAGCGGGGCTGAGGCAGGCATACAAACTGTTGTACCGCTCGAAGCTCAACATGTCGCAGGCGATTGAAGCCATCGAGGAGGAGGTGGAACCCAGCCCCGAGCGCGATTACCTGCTGGATTTCCTGCGCAGTATCCGTAAGGGATTTGGTGGGCGTGCCAACGACCCGCGCGGTATGCGGTGAAAAGACCGGTAACCATTTTCTGCGTGGCAGGAGAAGCCAGCGGCGATGCCAGCTGCGCTGCACTGGTGCAGGCGGTGCGCGAGCGGCTGCCGGACGCACACTTCCGGGGCGTCGGCGGGCGACTCATGGCGAAAGCGGGAGTGCAGCTGCTTTACGATAGCAGCCGGTGGGGCGCGGTGGGGGTGGTGGAAGCGTTGCGCGTTGCACCTGCGCTGTGGCTGGCACAGCAAAACCTGAAGCGTCGGCTGACACAGGAGCCCCCCGACCTACTGGTGCTGGTGGATTTCGGCGCATTCAATGTGCCTCTGGCGAAATGGGCAAAAGCGAGAGGGATGAAGGTGTTCTATTACTTTCCGCCCGGCTCATGGCGCAGGCATCTGCCCCGGCGCAACGACCTTCCACACTGCACCGACTGCATCGTCACGCCGTTTCCCTGGTCAGCTGCGCTGCTAAGGCAGGCGGGAGCAAACGCGCATTTTGTGGGGCATCCGCTGCTGGACAGGGTGCGCCCTTCGCTGAGCGAAGACGAGTTCTGCGCAAGGCTGCAGGTAAACCCCACCGGTTTGCGCGTCGGTTTGCTACCGGGTAGCCGCCGGCAGGAGGTGCGCTCGTTATTGCCCATCATGCGTCGGGCGGCAGAACTGCTCGCCGAACAGAAGCCCGGAGCGCAGTTCGTTCTCGCGCTCGCGCCGTCAATGCAGGATGAGGAAATTCAAAGTGTCTTTGCCGGATGCACCGTGCCGTGGCGGATCGCTCGCGAAATGACCTACGATGTGATAGCATACAGCCACCTGCTGTGGTGCTGTTCGGGCACAGCCACGCTGGAAGCAGCGATACTGGGCACACCCATGATTATCCTGTACCGCGTTTCGCGGCTGATGGAGCTGGAGTACCATATCCGAAAGCGGGCGCTGAACCTCACCTTCATCGGTTTGCCCAATCTGATTGCACAGCGAGACATTTGTCCGGAGCTGCTACAGCACTCTGCGACGCCGCAAAACATCGTGGCTCACTCGTTGAATCTTTTGCCGGGCACCGAAGGGCACCGGCTACAACGGGAAGCCCTGCAAGAGGTAAAATCGGTACTGGGAGAGCCGGGTGCGACCGACCGTGCCGCGCACCTGCTCCTGCAATGTCTGGAAGTGGACCATGCCGACCCGAGATGACAAACAACTTCAAAGAAGGTTGTGGCGAGACCTCAAGCCGCACCTGAAGTACATCATCCTCGGCTTGATTTGCGCAGCGGGAGCACAGGCGATTACCCTGCGCATCTTCGCGCTCACCCGTGAGGTGGTCAACGCGGCACAACTGCACCGCGATGTGAGCCAGCTCAACCGGGTGAGCCTTATTGTGATCGGCGCGTTCCTCATCAAGTTCGTTTTTGCCTACGGGCAAACCTATTACCTCTCGCTGGCTATCAACCGCTTTACCATGCGCCTGCGTGAGAGGGTGTATGAGCACCTGCAGAGCCTGTCGCTTTCCTACTTCACTCATCGCCGCACCGGCGCGCTGATGTCGGTGCTGACCAACGATATCAACGCCATCTCTAACGGCGGCGCCCTGTTGAAGGATATGGTAGCGGCACCTATCGGACTGATAGGTGGTCTGGTATGGCTGTTCGTCATTTCGTGGAAGCTGTCGCTGATTGCGTTGGTAGGCGTGCCGTTGATGGCGGTCATTATCCGTGCCATTGGAAGGCGCATGCGCTACATCGGTCAGCAGACACAGCTGCGCCTGGAAGACGTTACGACGGTGATGCAGGAAACCATTGCCGGGGTGCGCACCATCAAAGCCTTTGCCACCGAGCCGAGGGAAATTCAGCGTTTCAAAGAGCGTAACTACCTGTCGTACCGTGCCATGATGGACGGCGTGCGCACCAGCGCCGCATTGCGCCCCCTGATTGAACTCATCGGAGCGGGTGGAATCGCCTTCGTGCTGTGGTACGGCGGTCATCTGATTGTGCGGGGTGAGCTGGACTTCGGCGGTCTGGGCAGTTTCCTGCTGACACTGAACCTGGTGGCCCAGAGTATGCAGACATTGGGCGGCATCAACGTGACCCGCCAGCAGGTGCTGGCAGCAGCGGAGCGCGTGTATCGCGAGGTGCTGGATGTCCATCCCGAAGTACAGGAACTGCCCGGCGCGCCTCCGATGCCGCCTATTGTTGGGCATGTGCGCTTCGAGGAGGTGAGCTTCGCCTATCACCGCGAGGGACGTCTGGTGCTGGATAACGTCTCCTTCGAGATGAAACCGGGCAGCGTGGTAGCGGTGGTGGGGCACAGCGGGGCGGGCAAAAGCACCCTCGCCGACCTGATACCGCGCTTCTATGACCCCACCGCGGGACGGGTGCTGATCGATGGCATAGATATCCGCACGGTGCAGATAGCCTCGCTGCGCAAACAGATTGGTATCGTGCCTCAGGAGACCCTGCTGTTCGCAGGCACCATCCGCGACAACATCGCCTACGCCGACCCCGACGCCACCGACGAGCAGGTGATGGAGGCGGCGAAAGCCGCTCACGCCCACGAGTTTATCCAGCGGCTGGAGAACGGATACGAGACCCTTGTCGGCGAGCGCGGGGTGCGTCTGTCGGGCGGGGAACGACAGCGTATCGCCATCGCCCGCGCTATCCTGAAAAACCCGCGTATCCTGATTCTCGACGAGGCGACCTCCTCATTGGACACCGCCTCCGAGGCACTGGTACAACAGGCGCTGGAAGAGCTGATGCGTGGGCGCACCACGCTGGTTATCGCTCACCGCCTGAGTACGATTGTGAACGCCGACCACATACTGGTGCTGGAGCATGGGCGTATTGTGGAGCAGGGTACACATCAGGAGCTGCTCGCGCGAGGGGGTGTATATGCCCGGCTGTTCCGCAAACAGATGGGCGAGCAGGTGACACAGGAGCTGGTAGCGCAAGGTGAGTAAGCAAGGCGAAAAACCGGGCTGGTGGCAGCAGTTGCGCCCGAAGCTGCTGGGTTTCGTCGTGTGGAGCCTCGCCCGCGCCATCGGCATGAGCCTGCGCCTGAAGGTACTCAATTTCGAGCAGGTGCTGGAGCGGGCGAAGGAAGGCAAAGGAGCGGTGCTGGTAACCTGGCACGGGCGCAGTCTTATCCCTGCCAACGTGTTCAAAGGCAGAGGGTTCTGGGCGATTATCTCCCTCTCGCGCGATGGCGAGATTCAGAACCATATCTTCCGGCGGTTCGGCTTCCGTATCATCCGGGGTTCCACAGGGCGAGGGGGCATCCGCGCGGCGCTGGAAGCTGCCCGGCGCGTCGCAGAAGGGGGTATTCTGGCGTTCACCCCCGACGGTCCTCGCGGACCCAGCCGACAGGTACAGCCCGGCGCGCTTTTTATCGCCCAGAAGGCGAAGTGCCCCATTATTCCGGCAGGTGTCGCCGCTTACCCGCGCAAACTGCTGCCAACATGGGACCGCTATATGATACCTCTGCCGTTCGCGCGTGGCGTGTTCATCTTTGGCGAACCTATCGACGTGCCCGAAGGCATCAGCGAACAGCAGTTCGAGCAGCTGCGACAGAAGGTGGGGGACGCCATCAACGCACTGGAGGAACAGGCGGAAAAGATGGTTCGGGAGAAGCGAGTGTGAGCCATGTTCAACGCGGTGTATAACCTCTTTCTCATCCTCACCTCCCCAATGTGGCTGATATACCTGCTGTGGCGCATCATCGTCAGGGGCAAATCGCGCGAGGGCTGGGGACAGCGACTGGGCGGACTGGCTGTGTCTCCGCAGGGACGCAGGGTGATATGGGTGCATGCGGTATCTGTGGGTGAGGTGGTGGCTGCTTTGCCGCTTCTGCAGGCGATTCGCGAACGACTTCCCCACTATCACCTGCTGTTAACCACCCTCACCCCTACCGGCAACGCCACTGCGCGTCAGCAACTGGGCAAGCTGGTGGACGCGGTAGGCTATCTGCCGATAGACCTTCCCTTTGCGGTAGGACGCGCCCTGAGACGGGTACGCCCCGACGCGCTCATCGTGATGGAGACCGAGCTGTGGCCCAACCTGCTGACGATGGCGTATCGCCGGGGGGTGCGCACACTCATTGCCAACGGTCGCATCTCCGACCGCAGCCTGCCCACCTACAGGCGGTTCCGCTGGTTCTTCGCTCGGGTGCTGCGTTGTCTGGACGCCATCTGTGTGCAGTCGGAGGAGGACGCGAGGCGGTTTTGTGCTATCGGCGCGCCCCCGGATCGAGTGCATGTGGTGGGAAACACCAAGTTTGACCAGGCGGCGGTTGGAGCGCAGGACATACAGGCGGATGCGCTGCGTCGGGATTTGGGGCTTCCCGAAGATGCGCCGGTGCTGGTGATTGGCAGCAGTCGCGCACCGGAGGAGGAGTTGATTATCGCCACCGCTTACCGCACGTTGCGTGAGCGTTTCCCGAACCTCTGCATCGTATGGGCTCCTCGGCATGTGGAACGAGCGGAGGCGATTGTGGAACTCCTTCAGCAGCAGGGTTTTCGTCCATGGCGACGCACGCAGGGAACTCCTGATACCGCCCAGCAGCAAATCGTGCTGGACACCTTCGGCGAGCTGGGGAAGGTTTACGCGGTGTGCGACGTGGCAATTATCGGCGGAAGCTTCGTGCCTCTGGGAGGGCAGAACCTGCTTCAACCGCTGGCGCATGGCAAGCCGGTGGTACACGGACCCTACATGAACAACTTCCGTGATGTGGCTGCGCTGGCGAAAGAAGCCGGTGTGGCGTGGGTCGCACAGGATGCCGAGGAGCTGGCTCGGCGGGTAGCTGAACTGTTGGAAAATGAACCTTTGCGAGAAGCGGTAGCGCGGCGCGCCCAAGCTCTGGTGCGCGAACAGCAGGGTGCCTCACTGCGCATTCTGGATATCCTGAGCGCGCTCCTCGAACTGGCGGGTGCGGAAGGCGACCGCCCCGGCTATCAGTAGAACCAGAAAACCCACCAGTTCTTCATCATCCTGCCATCGTCGTCCTTCGAGCGGTTGTTCAGCCCCGGCATGTTCTGCCACCAGTACACCAGCCACCTGCCCATACAGTCGGGGGCGAGTTCGGCATAGCGATTCAGCACTTCGCACGTCCATGGTTTGGCAATGTCCTTGCCTCCGGGCGCGCTGCCGATGCGCCAGTCCTCGATGGTCGACATGACCGGTTCGGTGTTGTTCAGGTCATAGTGATGACGGGCGTTCGGTGGGAAATGCACGTTACCTCCGGCAGCCACGTAGTTCTCGATCTTCCATGTCTGTTTGCCGTCGGTAACTATCGCCGTATGCGGGTCGGGATAGCGGATACCTTTGCCCTCTCCCCACAGCGGGTAGAAGGAGTTAAAAGGCAGGTTATAGCGCTTGTCCAGGTCAAAACCCGCATACTCGTGGAAATAACGGGTGAAATAGGGAATCGCCCCGCTGTGCGCCAGCCCTTCCATCGAATGACCCAGATTCTCCATCGCGCAACCGATGCCCCGGTCGTGGTTGATGCAGTTGATGCGCACTGAACGGCCAGTCCACTTCTGGTCGGGGTCTGCGCCGTTTCCCGCCTGTACGTATTTGCCCGGAATACGACGAAAGCGTTCATCGTACACCGGCTTCAGTTCCACGCATTCCAGACACCGGAAGTCACCTGTGGCGGCGGCGGTGAACCACACCTCATGCACGTAGCCCCGGTCTACCAGCTCGTCCAGCCGGAGGAAACGTCTTTTGTTTTTCGGGTCGCGCACGCCGATATATTCGGCAAACTGTTCGGAAAAGAAGCCGCCATAGTCACAGTTGATGTCCGGCTCGCGCACATGAGGCTTGATGGGTGAACGGCGGCTGTTTTTCTCCTTGCGGTCGGGGTCGCGCAGGTCTACAAACCGCCACACCGAATACTGCAGGAAGGGCGGACTGTTCGGGTCTTTGTATCCATGGTAGCGGCTGGCTTCACGCATCGCGGCGATGAGCTGTTGTGCCAGCCGAAGGGGTTTCTCGGCTTCCACCTGATTCGAGAAGTTGATGAGCAGCACGCGCGGTTGCATCTGCCGGATGCGGTCGTGGTTGCGCACAATCCAGGCATCCGAGTTGGCTTTGCTCCACCGGTTCGGCCAGACGGTTGGGTCGGCAGGGTCATTGAGCGGTTTGGGCGTGCCATCCGGGTGGAAGTGGCTTCGCCAGTCGTCTGCTGTTAGCGGATATGTCCGCATAGATTATTCTTCTCCTTCGCTGTGAACTGCCGTCGTCGCGCTTCCAGATAGACCTTGAACAAATCCTCCGGCGTTTCCTTCCCTACGGACATGAGCCGATGGTAGCACAACGGACGCAGGATAACGTGCCTTTTGTCGGCGGCAGGACTCAGGTCTCGCACGCCGAATCCTCACGCGGGGAGGTCGGTGACAATGAGACGCTTTTTGGGGAGTGTGTTTGGCATGATAGCACTGATAACCGCGTTTTCCGCCGCCGCGCCGGAGGGTGTGCCGGAGCCGGTAGTACCTCAGCCCTTCGGGGTGAACATCCACTTCACACAGGCGACCGAACGCGAACTGAATCTGCTGGCAGAAGGCGGATTCCGCTTTGTGCGGATGGACTTTAGCTGGAGCGATATAGAGAAGCAGAAAGGTGTGTACGACTTCTCTCGTTACGACGTGCTGGTGCGCGATATGACCGCGCGCGGCATCCGTATTCTGTTCATTCTGGACTACGGCAACCCCCTTTATGATGAGGGCAAGTCGCCATATACCGACGAAGGTAGAGCCGCGTTCGCCCGCTACGTGGAGGCGGCGGTCAAGCGATACGCGGGCAAGGGCATCCTGTGGGAAATCTGGAACGAGCCAAACATCTTCTTCTGGCAGCCCAAACCGAACGTAGAGGACTACGCGAAACTGGCGCATGTGGTGATAGACACCATCCGGCGTGTTGCGCCCGGCGAGTTCATCGTCGCGCCTGCCTCCTCGGGCTTTCCGTGGGAGTTCATGGAGACGCTGGGACAACGCGGCGTGCTGGCGAAACTGGACGCCGTCACCGTACACCCCTACCGCCAGCAGCCTCCCGAAACCGCCGGAGGTGACTACCGCCGACTGCGCCTGCTGCTTGACCGCTATAGCCCCCGCAAACACCTGCCCATCCTGTCTGGAGAATGGGGATACTCAGACATCTGGCAGGCTATGGACATGCAGAAGCAGGCACGATACCTGCCGCGCCAGTGGCTGAGCAACCTGACCAGCGATGTGTTTCTCAGCATCTGGTACGACTGGAAGAACGACGGCGAAGACCCCAAAGAGCCGGAGCATCATTTCGGTACCGTGTATCACGACCTGCGCCCGAAGCCCGCATACGTCGCCGCCAAGACACTCACCAGCACGCTCAACGGCTATCGCTACCTGCGGCGCATCGCCCTGCCGAACTCCGATGATTATCTGTTGCTGTTCCGCAAGGGCGAGCAGCTCGCGCTGGCAGCATGGACAACCGCAGACCCGCATCCGGTGACGTTGAACCTGCCGCGCGGCACGGTTCAGGTGGTAGAACTGATGGGCAAAACGCGAAGCGTTGCCGTCGGCGGTGCGCCTTTTGTGGTTGACCTGACACAGGAACCGCAGTATCTGTTGCTGCCCGCGCATGCCGACCTTAACCTGATAGGAACCTGGTCGCCTGTGAGGCAGTTACTCACCGTGCGCGCCGGACGTACCGAGAACATCCCTGTTCAGGTACACAACCCAACGGGGAAAACGTTATCGGTGGTGTTGCGAGCGCGATACAACGGGCAAACTCTGGGACAGGCGCGGTTTCGATTGCGGTCGGGTGAGAAGCGTGTAGTGAACCTGCCGGTGAAGGTGGAAGAACGCGGCACCCCGTATTTGCGCATCACTTTAGACTGGGTGACAGACAAAAGCGACGTATTGCAAACTGCCACCGTATGGTTGTGTGTGTCGAATGTGCTGAATGTGCGAACGCTCCCACCGGTGAGGCGGCAGGTGGTGGCGGTGATCGAGAACGCCGGTGACGAAGCACTGCGGGCGACCCTGCAGATTCGAGCGGGTAGTTTGCAAGGTAACGCGCCGCTGAACCTCGCCAAAGGACAGCGTGAAGCAACCGTGAGCGTGCAGATGCCGGAAGCTTTGCCGCCAGACGTCCGCATCTCGGCACAGATTGTGGACGAAAAGGGTGTGATACTGGCGCGTTCGGAAGAGACACGATGGGTATCGCTCGATGCGGTTCAACCTGATGTAACAGGCTGGCGGGCATGGGTGGACGGTGATGCCAAGGTGGAGGGCAAAGCAGAGGTGGCTATCACCGAAGCTCCAGAGCCTACCCCGCTGGGCGTGCGCACCGCCGCGCGCCTGGACTATCGCTTCGGCAAGGGCTGGCGCTTCGCCTGTGTGAACCTGCCCCAGACGCTGCTACCCATCGAGGGCAAGCCGAAGGCGGTGGGCATGTGGGTGTATGGAGACGGCAGCGGCAACATCTTGCGCTGCCGAATCACCGACAGCACCGGACAGACCTTCCAGCCCGATTACGGAGCCATCACGTGGAGAGGCTGGCGGTTTGTGACCATGCGTCTGGACGGCGGCTTCCCCGGATTCTGGGGAGGCGCGAACGACGGCGTGGTGCACTACCCCCTCCGCTGGGAGGCGGTGGTGCTGGTGGATTCCAACCAGCAGAGCGCGGAGAGAGACTGGAGCATCTACGTGACGGGAATAGCGTTGCAGTATTAGGGGCGCGACCCCTCCCGAACAAGCCACACCTCCGCCACCTGGCACCCGCGCCCTTCGACCAGCTCCCATTTCAGGCGCAGCATGCCGTTGCGTGTTGCCTCTGGCGGGATGGGGAACTCCATCACGGACGGCGGTTGTGTGCCCCTGATAGCGCCGTGGATTTCTATCAAATCGTTTACCACCAGGCGCATCACCGCGCGGAACCGCCCGTTGTAGACCACCCGCAGGCGATAGCGTGCGTTCGGGTCCAGACCGGTATACAGCATCTCCAATGGCGTGCCGTACAGCGTGGATGCCTGACTGCC
>JAPWUZ010000034.1 GCA_028275265.1 Armatimonadota bacterium
TGAGGATGAAAGCCCGGAGAACCCTTCTCGCGCTGTGCGCGTTGCTGACGATAGCCACTGCCATTCCGTCTTTTGCTGGCGACGACAGTACGCCGCTCATTGACCCGACCCGGCCCGTCACACGCATTACGCGCAACAGTTTTACCCTGCAGTACTTCACTCAGCAGCCCTGCGAAACCCGAGTACAGGTGCGTGAGGGCGACATCCCGATGATTGCGTGGCGACCCGAAGGCAAGAAGACCGACTTCTGGTCTCAGCCAAACGTGCGCGTCGTGCGCGTTGCCGGATTGCGGCAATGGCACACTGTCACGGTAGATGGTCTCAAGCCGGGCAAGCGGTATTTCTATCGCATCTACGATCCCGGCGCCGTACCCACCCCGGAGGAGAAACGCTGGGGGGCAGAACCGCCCTGGCGACGCGAGTATGCCGTCTCCACGCTGGCACCCAAAGGCTACAAGACGATTATCCACGTGCCGGTGAAGGTTCTCCTCATGCCCAACGTCATTAACGTGGCTTCGGCACACGATGCCAGCGGCGCCATCGCCCCGCGCCCCCAAAAACTGACACCCCAGCAGATAGAGATTATCCGCAAGGAGTATGAGGCGGCTTCTCGCTTCTTCTGGGTGAACAGCGGGATGCGCTTCTGGGTGGACTTCCAGATTTTCATCGACGACCGGTGGCAGCGTTGGGGACCAGAACCCAACAATGCCGACCCGTTCTACAAAGGGTGGCCCATGTGCCGCAGTTACCCGGGCGAGGACTTTCGTGGTCCGGGCGGCGGTGAGTTTACCATTGTGGACACGAAGGACATCCTGCGCACGAACACGCAACCCGTCTACGAGGAACGTCCTTATCCCGGACAGATCGAGCAGGCGTTTCCGCGCCGCTGGAACCCACGCACGCAGAAGTGGGAGTTTTACGGCTCCGGTGGAGGCACCTTTGGCGTGGACGGCCTGCCCGATGGCGTGCCTGCCCGTTCGCAGTTTCTGGGCGGAGGCGATACCGCATGGCTGGTCACGCACGAGTTCCATCACCAGATGGAGTCGTTCGGCGCGTTCTCGCTGGCGAATCGCGAAGACGATCGCATCGTGTTCAACCATCCTGAACCCCGCTATAGACGCACCAATCCCGATGGCACCGTTTCCGAAAACACATGGAACGGCGCAGGCAGGCACGGCGAGCACTGGCAGTGCATGGCGTTCTGGGACCGAACACTGACCGACGCGCAGTGGCTGAGGATGTATGTCGGCTACACGGTGACCGTGCGTGACGCTGACGAGGACGGCGTGCCCGATGATGACCCGCGCCTGCCACTCGACGAGAAGCGGTTCGGAAGCAACCCGCGCAAGCGTTCCACGGACGGCAGAATCTCCGACCTGCGCAAGGCGATGCTCAGCACATGGGCATATTCGCACCTGCAGTTCAGCTTCAACAAGCCGCCCGCTCAATATATCCAGCCGAACCCTGTTAGCCCCGACACCGACGGAGACGGACTGACCGACGACGTCGACCCTTACCCGCTGTATCCCTGGCAGCCGTTCATCTACGCCTATCGCGCTACAGTGGACGGCGATGACAGTGAGTGGGCAGCTATACCCACTGCCGGGGAGATGGAGAAAGGCGGCATCCGCTTCACCTTCAAACAGGCGCATGACGAGAACGCCTACTACGGACTGTTCACCGTGAAGGGCAACTGGAAACGTATCTACGCGGTGTTCGACGGCGAAGGCAAAGGCGTCTTCTCGCGCGAGGGCATCCAGAGTATCGAGGTGCTGAACGGCGATACCCTGACAGTTCGTCCCGCCTGGGCACCTGCGCCGGGCTTGAAGTGGAAATCTTCGCGTAAAGCAGACGGCACGAGCGTTATCGAGTTCAGCCTGCCGAACCGTGGGGAAGGCATCTGGTTCTGGACGCGCGGCGGACGCGAAATCGGCGCTTCCATCGACGTCATCGCGGCGGACGATAAGGCGTACTCGGTGTATGAACCCTACCACCTGTTCTATGCGGTGATGCTGGAACCCAACGGCCGCTTCCCGTTGCCCGCCAACGCCCCTGCGGAGCTGAGCCGCGAATCCGCCACCCGCGTTTATCTGCCAGACGATCCAGTGCTGAAGTTCACCGGCAGCGGCTGGAAGCTGGAGAACGGCGTTCTGCGCCACTCTGGATACGAGGAGTCGGTGGTTTACATCGACGGGTTGAACGCGCTGGAGTTCGACTTGTGGGCGCAAATAGAGGCGAAACAGGACGTCGTGCTGGGGGCGTTCCTGCCGGGCACCCCGTCCATGAACGCGGGTGTGGACTACATTGGCTTCGTAGGCGGCTATGGGAACACGGTAACGCGCTTCCGCCTGTTCGGACGCGAGGAAGGCGACGGTGAGGTGATGGTCACGCCGGGCAAACACACCTACCAGCTGAGCCGGCGAGGGGGCGAGGTATGGTTGCTGGTGGACGGTAAGCCGGTGTTGTACGCCGCCGACCCCAATCCCAAACAGCCCGTGAACCGCCTGGCGGTCATCGGTGGATACGGAGGCGACCAGGTGCTTTACGAGATCAGGATACGGGTGCCGTAAGCTGCCGGGCAGAAGCAAAGAATCTCTGCGCCAGATTCGTCGCAGGGCGTGCACGGACCGACCTCATTCTGCGCAGAAGCCGTTCGTCCGATGCCCGCGCACGGCACGATACACCCGGCTCAGAAGGTCTAACAGACTCAACTGCTCACACACCGTTTCGTCGTCGCCTAACTGGGAAAGGAAGCGGAGCAACGACCTTCTGAGGTCGTCGCGGTGTGCTGGTTCCTGCTCCGCCCCTACAACCTGCACGACCGGGACACGTATTCTCGGCAATCGCCCGCTTACGACCTCCTTGCACCGAAGGTTCAGCAAGCGTCCCTCTGAATCGTAGGCGACATATTCATTCTGCTGCACGTCGGTGGGCTCTACATACTGCTCAAGGTCCTGAACAGCATCGAAGACCTCGATGTCGCCTGCGCTATCTACCAAAACAAATGGTGGACGCATTGCTTAAAACCTGTGCCAAAACGACCTGGAGGTTAGTAAGGTCATCAAACCAGTCATCCCCACTCGGATCCACTCTATTAGCCGACTCATGCCCGCAGTACAAATACGGATGCTCGCTCAGCACCGCATCCCGCGAGATAAATCTACCTACCTGCGGGTCGTAATGGCGCGCCCCGACGTGGAGCAAGCCCGCGTCGCCATCATCACGGTAGCCCCATGCCCCCGCAAAGCGATAGGGGTTGGCACTGCCGCCCCACTGCGCCACCACGTTGCCGAAGGCTTCGGTTGTCAACGTGCTGGTCACCGCCTGAACGCCGTTCACCGTCGCCCGCGTGGTGCCCAGTCCATCCGAGAGCACCACCTCTCCGTTGCGGGCAACCAGCGCATTGCCGTAGCTGTATACGGCAGTGACCGCGCCGCCTTGACGTTCTACTATTATCCTATCACCGTCATGCACCAGTTGGCAAGTGGTGCCGTTTGCCGTGCGCGAAACCCGACGACCCAGCGCATCGTAGCCGAAGGTCACCACACTGCCGTTGCCACTGATGCCCACCAGCTGACCGTCGTAGTCCCAGCTCAGCGTATAGCTCACGCCGTTCAGCACACGGGACACCTGCTCCCCGTTGGCGTTGTAGGTGTAACTATTGTTGAAACCGCCACCTGTGGAGAGCAACTGGTCGTCGGCATTGTAACTGAAGGTGGTGGTCACTCCGTTCACCGTCTGGCTCAGCCGGTTGCCCTCTGCGTCCAGCGTGTAACTGATCGAGTAGGGCGCCGTGCCGGTGCGAACCTCGCCCACCAGACGGTGTGCGCCGTCGTAGGTGTAAGTGACGGTGGAACCGTCCGCCTCCACTACCTGCGTGCGCAGTCCATCCGCATTGTAACTGTAACTGAAGGAGGCAAGCACGCTGTTGTCGCTGCGCCGGTGCACGATGCTCGTCAACCGGTTCGCCGCATCGTAACTCTTACTGGTGGTGACCCCGTTCGGAGCGGTGATGCTCACCTCGTTGCCGTTGGCGTCGTAAGTGTAACTGGTGGTGCCCGTCGGCTCCGTTACCGATGCCAGCTCGTTGCGCGCGGTGTAACTGTAGGTCACCGTGCGACCGCTCAGGTCGCTCATGCTGCTGAGCAGTCCCCGCTTGCCGGTGGCATCGTAACCGTAACTGACCTGAACCACCCCGTTCCACGACTCGCTGGTGAGACGGTTGGTAGAGTCATAGGTGCGTGCCCAGGTGCCCGTGCTATCCGTCCAGCCCACCAGATTATCGTTGGCATCGTAACTGAAGGTCTTGAGGCTGTTATCGGGGTAGGTTATCTGCACCAGGCGCATCCAGTTGTCCCGGCTGTAGGTGGTGGTGCGCCCCATGGCGTCGGTGCGGGCGGTCTGCAGTCCCAGCAGGTTGTAACTGTACTGCGTCACCTTGCCCATGGGCGTGGTAACGCTGGTGAGGTTGCCGTGCGTGTCATAGCCATACTGGGTGGTGTGTCCGTTCGCATCGGTCTTGCTGGTAACCAGTCCATAGCTGTTCACGGTGTAACCGACGGTGCTGATGACCGCACCGTTGCTGTCCTTGTGTTGTGTCTGAATAAGGTTCCAGCCCGTAGCATCATAGGTGTTCACCGTCTGATGCCCCAGAGGGTCGGTCACGGTCAGCACGCGGTTGCGGGTGTTGTAGGTGAAGCTGCTGGTATTGCCCAGCGGGTCGGTCTGACTGAGCACATTGCCCCGACTGTCGTAGGTGAAACTCCACACGTTACCCCGCCGGTCGGTCAAGGCGGTGAGGTTGTTGTTGGTCTCCCAGCTGTAACTCTGGATGTATCCCAGTGCATCTTGCTCCGAGAGCAGTCGTCCGTTGCCATCGTAGCTGTGCACCGTGGTGTGCCCGTTGGGGTCGGTGACGGTGGTCTGGTTAGAGCCGTAACTGAAGGTGATGGTGTTGCCTGCAGGGTCGGTCTGCGAAACCAGGCGGTTGGAGGCATCATAACTGTATTGCCACACGTTACCCCGCCGGTCGGTCAAACTGGTGATGTTGTGGTTGGCGTTGTAGCCGAACTGCAGACGATAGGTGTTGCCGTTGAGGGTGGGAAAGTTCACCTGCGTCAAACGCCCGTAGGCATCATAGGTGAACGTCCACTGTCGGTTGAGCGGGTCGGTGACCGCCGTCATCCTGCCCGACACGTTGTAGGAGAAGTTCAGCTGGCGGTTGGTGGGGTCGCTCAGGCGGGTGAGGCGGTTACTGCTATTGTAGGTGAGGGTGATGGTATTGCCATTGGGGTCGGTGATGCTGGTGCAGAACCATCCCGTGCCGTTGGGATTGGTGAAGCGGTACCGTATTTGCTCTTTGGTGGTGAGGTCGTAACTGCTGATGGGGCTGCCGTTGGCAACAAGGTTATCGTAGATGCCTGCGGGAGGCAGGTAACTGCCGTTGGGCTGACGGATAAAGGTGTAGCACTTGTCATCGCCCCAGTGCACGGTAACGTTTCCCGTCTGGCTATCCACCAGCAGGTAGAGCAGATACGTGTGTGACCACTTCTGCCCCAA
The DNA here is from genome assembly GCA_028275265.1 of Armatimonadota bacterium. Lineage (GTDB taxonomy): Bacteria > Armatimonadota > HRBIN16 > HRBIN16 > HRBIN16 > HRBIN16. Next base: position 5,560 of record JAPWUZ010000034.1, read on the forward strand.
CTCGCGGTTGATGGTGGCTTTACTGTTGTGGTAGAGGGTGAACTGCACAGGCATTCCGCCTCTGGCTTCCCAGCCGACAAGGGGCACGGTGGTCAGTTTGTTCCCGTGCAGGGTGTTGGTGTCGGCGACCTGTACCTGCCATCGGTAGGGGTTGCCGGTGTTGGTTTCGTTGGGCAGGGGTTCGTCATCGCCGATTCCGATGCCCGAGTTGGTGCCGCCGCCTCCGGACGGAGGCAGAAGTGCGGCGGTGAGGACGGTCCGGTTCCACAGGTGGTGGAGCGTGGTAGCGTAGCCGGTGGTGGTGTTGGCGAGGAACAGTGCCAGCGAGGCAGCTGCTGCGAGGATGCTGCTAAGCGTGGTTACCCCCCCGCATTTGTAAGCAAGAACACAACAGAAAGAGCCAATGCGAAGGGTTTGGTCACAAAGCGTTTGCGAACACGGTTCATGACGTTGTTCCTACTTAGTGTGACGTCATGTTTTGCAGGTATTATACACCGCAAGTGCGCACTGATGCAATATGGTTAAGCGATAAACTGTTTGAAAATTTCATGGTTTTTTACGAGGGTTGCTGCATTGCGATGCACCTGTTACACCATCTCCAGCGGCACCGCCATCACCCCCGGCGCAAGCGGAAGCACGTGTGTGCCCAGATGCACCAGCCAGCCTCTGTCCGCACGGTTCGGGTAATCGCGCAGGAAAGCCTGTAACCCCGATGCCATCCCCGGGCGAGGGGTAGCAGTTGCCTTCACCTCTATCGGAACGAGCTTGCCGTTCTGCTCTAGCAGCAGGTCTACCTCTTCGCCACCGGCAGTGCGCCAGAAGAACACGCGAGGCTCTTGTCCGCGCTGCCGGTAGCGTTTTACTACCTCCGAGACTAACGCCGTCTCCACAATGGCTCCTGCCATCGGACTGGAGGCGGCATGCTCTACCGTGCGCAGTCCCACCAGATAGCACAGCAAACCCGTATCTGCGAAATACACTTTGGGTGTCTTCACCAGCCGTTTGCCGATGTTCTCGTGGTATGGCGGCAGGACAATGACCTGATGTGTGGCTTCCAGCACCGACAGCCAGGCTTTCGCAGTATTGACAGCGACACCAAGTTCGCGGGAAACATCCGACAGGTTTAGCAACTGTCCACTTCGCGCCGCCAGTATTCGCAGGAAAGCCTGATAGGTGATCAAGTCTCCCACCTGCCGTATGGCGCGCACGTCCCGTTCCAGATAGGTTTGCACGTAACTGGCGTACCACAGGGTGAAATCACGTTGCTCATCCAGAGCGATCTCAGGGTAGCTTCCGCGCAGGAACCACTGCCACCACTGTGCGATGGAAAATGCAGCTGGCTGAGCGGACGGCTCCCTTTCCCAGATGAATTCAGTTTGCGGCTGGCCCCTTCTTTCGGCGAAAGAGAAAGGCATCAGTTGCAGTACGGCACACCGCCCTGCCAGCGTCTCAGAAACGCGCTGCATCATGAGCAGGTTTTGCAAGCCGCTCAGGATGTATTGCCCTTTCCGTTCACGGTGCGAGTCGATGCTCTCCTTGATGTAGGGCAAGAGTTCAGGAGCGTTCTGCACTTCATCTAAGATGACCGGAGGCGCATACAGCTGCAGAAAACCGCGCGGGTCGGCTCGAACGGCAGCCAGTACATCCGGGGTTTCGAGGGAAAGGTACCGGTAGCGGTCGCCGAACAGATGCTTCAGCAGAGTCGTTTTGCCAGCTTGCCGTGCCCCTGTGAGTACGACCGCCGGAAACTCGCGCGTCGCCCGCTGCAGAACCGGCTCGAGACCTCTCGGCAGATACTCCATACACACTCCTTAGTGCAATTTTGCATTATGATTGCAAAATTGCACAGATTTGTCAAGGCTACCGGAGGCACGGCTCTTTCGGCGCCAACACCCTCCCCGTCCGCAGATCGCCCGGCACGGTCCTGCGTCAAAGAGGGGGTTGCCACCGTCTCACAAATATCCGCCCGCATAGCCCACGTTGAACTGCATGGTCGTTTCCTGTGCGTCGTCCAGGCGGATGTTCGCCTCCACATTATGGTGCATCAGGTTCTCGGTAATCACCGTGCGGTCGGTGTTGACCAGCTCGATGCCCACGCGGTTCTCCTGAAACTCGTTCTTACGGATGGTGTGGTCATGCGGGTGCGGTGCGGTTGGTTCACCCTCTTTGACCTCCAGCGGACGGATGCCGTGGTCCTGGTTCGCCGCGATACGCACCCCTTTGCCACAGCGCGTGAAGATGTTCTCCTCGATGAGCCACTCGCGACTGGTGTCGTTGTCCGGGGCGGAGCGGGCAAACTCGGGCACATACTTGCTCCAGAGCAGGATACCATGTCCGCACGCCTGAAACGTGTTTCGCCGCACGGTGAAGCCGACGCCGTTCTCCACAGCGATTCCCGCCTGCCGGTTGTGCAACATGCGGTTGCCCTCTATTACGAACTCGCGCGAAAAGCCCAGCCAGAAGCCATAGTTGCAGTAGTTGGCGAAGTTGTTGCGGTACACGTTGCCCCGGCTGAAGGTGGCTTCAAAGGCGATATTGGGGCTGTAGGAGCCGTCGTTCTCCTCGAAGAGGTTCTCATCGCAGCCGACTGGCTCCATTTGCGGGGTCATCCCCGCCAAGAAAAAGCCGTCGCCCCCCAGACGGGCACAGTTACGCCGGAAGATGTTTCGGCAGGATTTGTACACTATCAGGAAGCCGGTCGCATCCGCGCCCATGTGCCCGTAGCGCTCACCGCGCGGTTCGTAGCGGCAGCAGAAATCCGCGTAGTTGTGTTCATACAGGCTGTCACTGGTGTCGTACAGGTGAAACCCGAAGCCGCTGCAGTAGTTGGCGACGTTGCCCCGCACGGTCAGCCGGCGGCAATGGTAGGCCAGCAAGCCGTTCATCTGGTGCTGCAGGTCGTTGTCCGCAATCAGGCTTTCTTCCACCCGGCACAGCAGGATACCCCCACCATACGCCTTGTCCACAGGCAGCCAGATGTCGAGAAAGATGGTGTTCGGTTCCACTTCGGCAGTGGAAGTAACCTGACAGCCGGTGATGGTCAGCGACTTGCAGTCGGTAGCGCGGATGCCGTGATAGTACTCGCGCAGGCGCAACCCCTTGATGGTTACCCCTTGTCGTCCTTCCACGCACACCCCTACTCCGGTGCGGTTGTTGCCGACCAGAATCGCTCCGTTGCCGTCCAGAGTCACTCCATCGGCAGCGATAGTGACACCGTTCGCCAGGTAATACACACCCGGCTCGAGCACGGTATCCTGAGTAATGACCATCCCATCGGTGGGAACAACCATGTTTCTCCTCCTCAGCCAATGATTAACCTAGCGGCAGCGACTGCCGCCAGTATCAGCACGACCTCGTCGAACAGCTTCTGCGGAATGCGGGGCAGCAACCACCTGCCCACATAAACCCCAGCCACAATCACCGGTATCGCCGTCACGTTGAACAGCAGGCTCCGCACGGTGATGATGGGCTTCTCAGGGTTTATCAGGCTCAGCACGATGAATACCGGCAATTTGGACAGGTTGACCGCGAAGTAATACCATGCCGAAGTGCCCATGAACTGCTCTTTGGGCAGCCGCAGGCTCGTTAAATAGATGCCCATGATGGGACCTGCGGCATTGGAGACTGTGGTCGCGAATCCCGCCGCAGTGCCGGTGGAAGCGATGCCCACAGGAGAATGGGGTGACAGACGCTCTCCCCACCGCTGGCGCAGCAGGTGTATCGCCAGCATCACCAGCACCAGCGAACCGATGATTGGCTCCAGCAGGTCCCTGCTGGTGTGCATTTCCCCCAAACGCCACAGCACAACTGCCCCGATCGCCATGCCGACCAGCACCCAGGGGATAAGCTCGACGAGGCGTTTCCACTGTGTATGTTGACGGTACCACCGCACCGCGAAGATGTCACCGACAATCAACATGGGAAGCATGGTGCCGACAGAAGCTCGCCCACCGAAAGCCGTTGCCAGCAGAGGCACCACCAGAATGCCGATGCCGGGCACACCCGTTTTGGAAACGCCGATCAGGAACGCAGCGAGGAACCCCAGCAGGAACTGCCATTCGCTAAAGGCGAACACCTTACCGCGACACTCCACCGCGCACCAGTAGACTACCCTCTACCTGCTCACCGCGCGAGTTGACCAGTCCAATGCCCAGCGCGCGGGTGGCTTCCAGAGCGGGGTCATCAAACCGCATGGCGAAGATGTACGGCATATATGGGGCAGCATAACCCGCGTCCGATAGCCTGCGTTGGTAGCTCTTGGACTGCACCCGTTGCGCCCAGCGGTACACGTCCCTCACGCCCAGACGATGCTTGACCTCTACCACCACGGTGACATCTTGACCTTCAGGTGTGGTCGCCAGAACGATCACATCCACCTCGCCATCGATGATGGCGGATTGGCGCGTGCGGCGGATGGCGTAGCCCCGCTTCTTTAACACCCAGGCGACCATATCTTCCGCTTCATCTTCGACCGTCATGCCGATGGTGTTGGACAGATTGCGCACCTCGCGTTGCAAACGTTCCACTGCAACTTCCAGACGTTGTTGTCCACGCTCGAGCCGTGTGAGACGCTGGTCAGTTTCGCTGCGAAAGGCGACGAACTCTTCATAGGCGCGTCGCTGAAACTCCGCCAGCTCGTCCAGCCGTTGTTCGGTACGGCGTTGCGCTTCGGCTAACTCATTCAGTCGCTGGTCGGTTTGCCGCTGCGCCTCGACCAGCTCCCTAACGGTTTGGTCGGTTTGCCGCTGCGCCTCTGCTAGTTCCTCCACCCGCTGCTCCGTGCGACGCTGTGCTTCGGCTAAAGCACGAACCTGTGCTGCCAGTTCCGCGAAACGCCGGTTTGTCTCCGCGCGGTACGAGGCAAACTGCTCTTCACTGCGACGCTGTGCCTCTGCCAATGCACGAACCTCTGCCGATAGGACGGCAATCTCGGCTTCGGTACGTTGATGCGCTTCGGCAAGACCTCTGAACTGCGCGGGTAGAGACAAAAACTCCTCACCGAGGAGCGCGCCAAGCAGCTCAGCCCGCCACTCTGGACGCTGGCGAAGTATCTCCAGTAAATCTCGGATATCCTCTACTGTGAATGCCATTTGCTCCACCTCATCCATTATACCGTATCACCGGTGCCCATCTTCACGAAAGCCTTCACCACGCCGTGCTGATAATGAAACGCGGTCTCAAACGCCTGCTGACACTGTTCCTTTGGGAAAGAATGCGTAGCCAGCCGGTCAAGGGGTACTCTGCCCTGCACGACCAACCGCATCGCCCGCTGCAGTGTCAACCGCGAACGGCGCACCATCAGGATACTCAAACCCTTCCGCCGTGCGGCGGAGCCTTCCAGCCGAACGTGTCCTGCTGGATTGGTCCCGATCATCATACATTTTGCGCCGGGGGCGGCTACCTGCGCCGTTTGCCACTGCGTGTCATCTACTCCCGCACACTCGAAGACGTAGTCAAAGCCTCTGCCGCCGGTGAAACGTCGCGCCTCCGTCACCACGTCTGCCTTTGCGGCGTTGACCGCTTCGTCTGCTCCCAGCTCGCGCGCCAGTTTCAGCCGGTAATCGAGCAGGTCCGTGCAGAATATCGGATGGATACCCATCTGCTTCAACACCATCAGCACACACAGCCCCAGCGTGCCACAGCCCAGTATCGCCGCCGAGGCACCTGTGCGCAACTTGCCGAGGTCCACCGCATGGAGCGCAATCGCCAGTGGTTCCAACAGCACTCCCTCCGCGTTACTCAGGCTGTCTGGCAGCGGCTCCAGCAGGTGCGCTGGATGGGCGATGCGTTCCTGCATGGCGCCTGCCTTTGGAGGCAAGCCGAGAAACAAGTGGTTCGGACACAGGTTCAGGTCACCACGCAGGCAGAACTCGCAGCGCAGACAGGGTATCGCCGGCTCTATCGCCACACGCCTGCCCACCAGATGAGCATGTTCAGAAGCGGCAACCTCCTCCACCACGCCCATCGCCTCGTGCCCCAGCACGAAAGGTAGTGACGCCCGCGCTTCGCCAATCGCCCCGTCGCGAAACAGGTGCAGGTCGGAACCACAGATACCCACCTGCAGCACACGCACCAGCGCGTCGCCTGCCTGCAACGACGGCTCGGGCATGGAGAGACATTCCACCTTTCGGATACTGGTCAAACAAACCGCTTGCATGGTTTGCCCCTTCCTACTGTGCCAGTTCTTGGAGAATACGCGCGTAGATGAGCGTGATTTTCTGCAGTGTGCTCACCGCGATACGCTCGTCGGGCTCATGCGCCGCACCATCGCCCTCAAATCCCGTGCCGATGGCTACGATGTTCTGCGTGGCACGAGCGTAGGTACCGCCTCCCATCGTTTGAGGTGGCTTGTCATCGCCCGTTTCCTCGCGGTAAATGCGCAGGATGGTCTGCAGAAAGGGAGTATCCAACGGCACATACAGCGGCGCAATCCCGAAATGGTTCGTCAGGGCGAACCCCTGTGGCTCTATCACGGCTTTCAGCCTCTCCAACAGCGCGTCGAGCGTCCAGGTGACCGGGTAGCGCACGTTGATGGTGCACTGCACCCGTGCGCCGTTGTAATCGAAGACGCCGAGATTGGCGGTCAGCGCACCGGAGACCTCGTCGCTGTGCGCGATGCCGATAGCGGCGCCGTCGGTACTCTGTGCCCACTCACGAAGGGTGCTCAGCCAGTGACGGTTTTCAGGTAACCCCAGCAGCTCCAGCGCGCTGAGCAGTTTCATCACGGCGTTCACGCCCTCGTTGGGAGAGCTGCCGTGCGCCGATTTGCCCCGTGCCACCACCAGCACCCCCCTGTCCTCCGAGGTGGTCACGATGTCATCGATGCCTGACAGCGCGCTCTGGATGGCGTCGATCTGCTCGCCTTTCGCCTCCAGAAAGGCTTCCGCCCGGTCGGGAACCATATTCGGTCGCTCGCCGCCGCGCGCCCAGACGATGCGTGGCAGCGGTTCTGCGGGAGACGCGCTCTTTTCTATCTGCAGATTCACAATGCCCTTTTCGGCGTAGATGAGCGGCCAGCCGCCGTCCGGCGTAAAGCCACAGCATGGTCGCTCCGGTTCATGCTGGAAATAGTACCTCATACATTCCCAGCCGCTTTCCTCATCTCCGCCCACAATCAGGCGGATTCGCCGGCGCATCGGCAAGCCCAACTCCCGGATGGCTCGCGCCGCGTAAAGCACGGCGATGGTGGGACCCTTGTCGTCCTGTGCTCCGCGTGCGTAGATGTATCCATCGCGCACCACGCCCTCAAAAGGTGGAACACTCCAGCCGTTGCCCGGCGGCACTACGTCCACGTGGCTGAGCGTGCCGACAATCTCGTCCCCCTCGCCGATTTCCAGATGCATCGCGTATCCGTCGTAGTCCTTCACTCGGAATCCGTAGCGTTCGCCGAGCTCGAGCAGGGTATCGAATGCCGCACGAACACCCAGCCCAAAAGGCGCCATCGGCAACGGCTCGCTCTTGACGCTTTCGCACTGCAACAGCGTGCGCAAATCGACGACCATCTCGTCGGTGTGTTCTTCTATCCAGCGTTGCAAAGCCTCACGTGCCATACTGTGCATCCCTCCTGTGCTTGCCATTTGGGCAGAGGCACGCCGTTTCCCTGCCGCGTCCGCTCAGTTTCCGCGCAACAGCCTGCCTACCGCCTCTATACGCCGAGTGTCTGGTTTTCCGTTCGCGCCCCGTGTCGGGCACAACCAGCCTCCCTCATCGTGCTCGTTCCAGGCATAGGCGATAAGCGTATTCGCCTCGCAGCGGTCGCGATGCGTGCGCACGAAGTCCAGAGCCTCCTTCAAAGCGAGCGCGCATTGCTCGGGGGTGAACGTTTCGTAGTGCTCAGGACCCGGCTGGTGCCAGGGAACCGGGGTATCCACGCGCGGTCTCGGGTCCCATCCCCATGACACCAGCGGTATTACCTGACCGACCTCTACCATCTGCTGCCACAGTTGGTGCATCTCTTTCAGAGCCAGTTCAAAGGGTGCGCCTTCCCGCGTGCCGCCGGGTAGTGGGTATGCAGAAACGGCATCTCCGCCAATCGCACGACGTATCCGCTCCGTCTCGTGCGGGATAAAATACATCACTGCAATGTAGGGATTGCCGGCTCCGGTGCGCACCGACACGGAGCGCAGAGAGTCCACTGCGCGCTGAAAGGCATCGATGCTTCCCCACTGCTGCAACACCCACCGGCTCTCATGCGCCAGCAGATAGACGAGCGGTCGGTTGTCCAGCACGCGCTGGTAGTGCGGTCGGGCAAAATAACCGACCAGCCGACGCACCATACGGTGATACTCATCCGGTCCGCCAAAACGATCCCACTCTACGATGTTGCAAAAGCGCAAACCGTGTTTGGGCGGCATGTCCGCGAAACGGCGCAGGGGGAGACAAAGCGGATGGTCTTCCGGATACGTGACAAACGCCCAGTAGTCCAGTCCAGCCTGGCGTGCGTAGACAATCTCCTGTTCCAACACGCCGGGAAGGTCTCCACGGATGCGGACGCCGCCGTCTTTGCTCACCTGCGCAAACCAGGGAAGCCGAAAGCGGTACTGCGGTAGGGAGAGAGTCTTTTCCACCGCCTTGCCCACGTCGCTCAACTCGCCGTGCCAGGCATCCCATCGAATGGCACCCACGAAAGCCCTGTGTTGCATGACAGGCATACATCACCTCCTCAAAAGCCTCTATCTGTGCCCTACGAAAATT
>JAPWUZ010000340.1 GCA_028275265.1 Armatimonadota bacterium
CGATGGCGTCCACGTTTTTGATATCCTTAATACCCTGCATGACGGGCATGTCTTTGGTCGGCTGACCGTTGCGGTCGGTGGTGAAGGTGCCGGGGATGTCGCGCACCAGCGATTTCAGCACCACCCCCACCACTGGTCGGTATCCCCAGTGCACCCAGTCCCTGCCGTATTCGTAGCCGTACTCCTTCGCCAAACGTGCGGCGATGTTATAGGAGAACTGGCTGCCCTGCTGGTCAAAAGAGAAGACCGCCACCCGCAGCCGTCGCTTCATCAAATGGCGCAGGATGGCTTCGGTCTGCGGCATGTTCTCGGCGCGGGTACCGCCGCTCCACGTCGCACTGACGATGACGAAACCGCCCTGCGGAATGGACTCGATTGCCTGATACAGCTTCATCGTCGACGGCATGGTGACCATCGGCAGGCGAATCGGCACGAATAGCGGCAGGATAATGACCACCAGCAACAGCAGATACAGCACGCGCCGGTCTATCGCCTGCAAGCGGTCCCAGATGTCACGTTGTGCAGGTGTTTCTGGTGTCATCGCCATTGCTTAAATCTCCTTCTCGAAGTATGCACCACGCTCGAGGCTTAACCAGATGCGCAGAGATATTGCCAGACCGCCCACGCCCAGCCCAAAGGCAATGGCGCGCAGCGCCGCTGCGTTGACCTGAGAAAGTATCCATTGTTTCACGTTCTCCACGCGCAGCGAGGCAATCCAGCCCTCTCTGGGAAGCCAGTCCGTCAGTGCGTTTCCGATGGGAACCTGTCCCAGCATGACCAGAAAGGCGGTGACCATCAGGATGGTGGCTTCTACGGACCGAATGCGGAACGCACGGTACGACGCCGACACTATGTAGAAGGCAATCAACGAGAACATCGTCGCGTCCATGTTGATGAGCATGCCCTCAAACAGCACATTGAAGACCTTCTTGGCACCGGCGTTCGTACCGTACTTGTCCATCAAACCGAAGATAACCATCGCGACCATCGCGGTCAGCAGGGCGAGGCTGTTGTACCAGCCAGCGCGCAGGCGTGCGATATTCCGACCGTGTACTCTCAGCAGGCTGAGGATGCCCAGTGTGAGCGTCATACCTCCCAAAAGGCTCCCCAGCTTGCTCGCGGATACCAGGTAGTCGGTAAGGAAGTTTTTGTTGGTTGCCTTGTCGATGGGCCAGAAGAACTCGGTCGCGTAGAAAAGCCCCGCGAGAAACGTGACAATGGCAATCAGAGGTTTCCTCGCCCGCGAGGGCAGGTTAATCAGCAGAAACACCACAAGGATACTGAAAACCACTGCACCCGCCACATAGTACGGTACCAACCTCAGCGGTTGGGGTGCGAAGAAACGAACCAACGGCTCGAGCATAGTCCCCCCTTAACGAATCGTAAAAAGGTCTAAGAACCACTTGCCGGCGTTACTCAGCATCGGTACGTTCAGGGCGACAAGCGTGGCGGCAATTGAACCCAGCACGCACAACGAAGCAATCAGCAGCTTCCCGAAATCCTGACCGACCAGGCTACCCAGCATTGTCGGGTTGCGCGAGATATATGCGCTCGCCGCATAATACTCGTCCCCGATGATAGTGTAGTCACAGGCGGCGATAAAGAACGGGATTTGCGTGGTTTGAATGGTGCCTGCGACCTGAATCGCTCCAACCATATTGCCTGTCTCCGCAAAAATCATCGACTCGGCGAAGAACTCCCCGAACATGAAAGAAGTGGCGATTTTCTCACGCTGGATTAAACCTGCCACGCCGGAGGCAAACGCAAACTGACGGTCGGAGAGAAAGCGAATGGAGTCGGGGTCGAAGCGTTCAGGATGTCCTTCCGCCTGATAGGCGTCCCGGATGACCTCTTCCGCGACGGTATACACCGTCGGATCTGCCACCGGCATCAGGATGCGGTTACCGAATTTGGCAGTAGAGCGGGCGATATAGCTGAATATGCTCAACGCCTGCAACGCCACGATGCCAAACCCGCCAATGCCCGGCACCATCAGCACGGGACGCCCCATTTCGGTGGCGCGCCCGATGGCTTCGTCGATGGCGTTCAGCCCCGGAATGCGCCGGATGAACAGCTCCTTGCCCCGTTGTGCAGAGACAATCCGCCAGATAATGATAACCGCTGTCAATACCTCCACAATCAGTACGGGCTCGATTTTCTCAAAGGCGTGTTGCATCCGCTTGCTCCTGTCCTTTTTCGTGTTCTAGCTGCTCAATGCGTTCAATCAGCAGCTCCACATTCTCGCGCTTCTCCAGCAGTCGGCTGTAGCGATGCACATTCTCTATCCCCACGAAGGGCGCGAGAAACGGCGTGAGCACGATGAGCGACTGGCTCGCGACGAACGACAGCGGCTTGTTCAGCTCCAGGAACAACACTGCCGGAGCTGCCATCCCGCGCCGCACAATACCCTGCGCGATGCGCTCCAGAATAGCGTCGCGTTCCTCGTCGCTCAGCTCGTCTTCGTACCAGCGGTCGATCCTCTCCAAAAGGCAATCGCCTCCAGCACCTGCTCGCGGTTATCAGCGAACCGCAGGTATACGCCCCGAAACGGCTCCAGTCGCGAACGCGGCGGCAACGGGCTCAGCTTCACGCCGTCTGCCGTCACGGTAACGTACTTTACCCGCTCCCACGAAATGTCATAAGCTGCTCCTAGGTACCGTACTGCCGCGCCCTTCTCGCTGACTGTGTAGCGTACCGGCAACCAGTAATCGCGCGTCGCCAGCCACAATA
>JAPWUZ010000306.1 GCA_028275265.1 Armatimonadota bacterium
GATGGAACGAGAAGTAGTGGGAAGTGTCAGGTATTCCCCAGCGAATACCCGTTGCACGAAGCAGAAAGGCTACTGCCAGAATCCCCAGCAGCGCTACCCTGAAAGGGCGTTCAGGCACACTGTTCATCATAGGAGAGGTTCGTTTGCCGAAATGTTTCCGCTTGAACGATGGCGCGGAACACCTCGAAGACATGCGGGTCGTAATGGATGCCTTTGCCGTGCCCTATCTGCTGCACTGCCTGCCATCGCAGGTCGGCGTTATCCAAATCTTTCCCGCGCAGGGCGTCCGCGTAGTCACCCACAATGTGGAGAATTCGCGAAGCCAGAGGGATTTCCTCTCCTTGCAACCCGTCAGGGTAGCCGCTGCCATCCCAGTTCTCGTGGTGATGCCGAATGAATGGTGCCAGCCTCGCCAGCGAAGGCACCTGTTCTACCATGCGCTGGCTCAGCACGCTATGCAGTTTCAGCACCTCGCGTTCGTCTGCGGTAAGGGGTTCCTCTTTGTTCAGGATGGCGTAGGGGATGCTCACCTTGCCAATCTCCTGCAACAGTGCGGCGAACTCGATATCCCGCACTGCCCGCGCCGGTAACCCCATGCGTCTGGCGATTTCCACAGCATAGTGCGCTCGCAGCCGTGCGCTGCCTGTGGTGCCGTGTTCTCGTATCTCCACCGTTCTCGCCAGCGCCTGCAAGCCCTGCCGATAGTCGCGGCGGATCTGCCTGGGCAGCCACAGCAAAGCATAATAGCACAGGAAGGCGACGCTACCCATCACCACGATATAGACGAAGGTCGTGAAGTTCATGCCACCGCCTGCTTCTGCGCCATTACCAGTATAGCGTGTTCGGCGTGTTCGACGCCAAAATCCCCTGCTGCCAGCGATTCGAGAAACGCCCTGACCACCTCAGGGTGAAACTGCGTTCCCGCACCTCTTTGCAGCTCGGCAATCGCTTCCGGCACCGTCTTGGGCTTGCGGTAGGGACGCTGTTCTCCCTTTTCGTTATCGCCCACCATAGCATCGAAGGCATCCACGACAGCGATAATATGCGCTTCGATGGGGATTTCGCCCAGCTTTAACCCGAAAGGATAGCCCTTTCCGTCGGGGCGTTCGTGGTGCAATGCAATCCACAGCGCAACCGGTTCGATGTGTTTGATACCGCTGATGACCTCTGCGCCCTTCAGGGGGTGGGAGCGGATCATCTGCCAGTCGGCGTCGGTCAGCCGGGTTAATTTATTCAGCACCGCTTCGTCGACCCCTACCTTGCCGAGGTCATGCAGCGCAGCTGCCTCCGGCAAAAGCTCGATATGACGCGTCGGAACGCCTAGGCGCGTAGCGACGCTGACAGCCATCCGCCCGGCACGCTGCAGATGTCCCGAAGTGTAGGGGTGAGCGTGCTGCACCAGCAAGCCCAGCGCACGAATTGTCTCGCGGTAGTTGCGTATCTGCTGAATCCGCTGCCGGAAGCACTCCCGCGCCGCGAGGAAGGGCACCGCTACCAGCGCAAAGCCCGCAACGTGATAGGCGCGTAGCAGGAGTATCAGCAAAATGGACAGGGGCATCACCAGGATGTAAGGGGGCATCACGATGCGCAGGCTGTGCTGCCAGATGTTCGGCAACGGTTCGCGGTTATATAACGCGCCGGCCACCGACACCAGCAGCGCGTTGACCACCAGATATACTGCTGCTGCCAGTGTCAGAGCCAGCAATGTTTGCACTGTCAGAAGGGCAGAAGCACTGGTGCTGATGCTGTAATAGACCACTCCCGCAGTACCTGCGCTGATAGCGGACTGCGCGGCGTTGAAAAGCCCCCAGCGCAGGCGATGACGCAGGGGATAAGAGCGATTCAGTAACACCCCAGCCAGCAGGGTGGGTAGGCTGTCCACCGCCATGGCAGGCACTGTGCCGTACATGGCGATGACGGTACACACAATCGGAAAGCCCAGAGTGACCTGTGTGCCGCCGTGCAACAGGGAAACCGGCAGCATTTCGGTCAGCACGGCGAAGAGCAGTATCGCCACTGCCCCAAATGGCAACCACTCCGCTGGCGGCGTGCTGAGCATAAAGCCGATGGCTAACCCCGCCGCTATCAGGATGATGCTGTGATGGTAGTAACGCATCAGAAAATCGCGCCACTTGGGCGGGATGTCCCGCATAACCCTTCTCCTTTTTTCATCTCTGCCAGAGCCTGTGGTAGCCAGCAGCTGCGGGCGGGGGCACAGTGAAACTCAATAGGTCGCCGATGGCGGCGGTGGTGGTTTGGGTGGCGGGTATATCTCGAGCTTCGCGCCGTAGGTGGTAGCCCACACCACCAGGAGCAACAACATGGTCAACCAGTACTTCAACAGAGAGCAACCTCCATCCAGTGTTCCGTTCGCGCCGCTAAGCGAACAGACACTCACTCCGCTTCAGTGCCACCCTGGCCCGAGCCACGCTGCTGGCTACAACAGGCTCTATGCGATTGTCTGGAGGCTACTCGTCCTGGAGAGCTGCGGTCCGGCGATTCAATGCGTCCAAAACGGCGTTGACAACAGCGCGATTCAAATCATTGCGCACCAGTGCCGAGCCGGTGAGGATGTCCTCGCCGTATTGCGATAACATATTCACCACGGCGACCACTATTTGCCTGCCTGCGACCATCACATTCGGGTTGATGTCCTCGACGGCAATCTGGTCCATCATATTGCAGGCTTGCTCGACGGCACGCACCGTGGCGTTGGCGATTAAACGCAGTTGATTGGACTGGCTTCCCTGCCCGGCAGCCTGTCCGATGAAGGTCTCGGAGCCACGTTGCAGATGCACGGTGGCTTCTGCCTTCGTACCGTTGACGGTGAGTTCTACATCTGCAATCCGGAGACGATTTCGCAGAGAGCGCAGCAGGGCACCCTGCATCTGAGCAACACTGATCTTTCGGTGGTCCACGACAATCCCGTGCGATGCAAGCAGAGCCGATTCGATATCACGCACCACCTGCTTGGGTGAGCGGTTTGAAGAGACCAGCGCGTGAATCTCCTGTATCGCTCCGTGCTTGTCCACCACCACGCGAGCCGAGAGAACATCGCGCAGCTGGCGGATGACCTTCTCAACCTGCTCGGCAGGCACCTGCCCAATGGTGCCTTTGGCGGTTGCCAGTTCACCTGTTGGCTGGTGGGACAACCCAACCCCTCCTTCAAGCAGGTGTTACCCGAACACACAA
>JAPWUZ010000308.1 GCA_028275265.1 Armatimonadota bacterium
TGCGCGGAGAAGGGCGAGTGCAGCAAATAACAGCAATGCCGCGCCGATGAGCTTTTTCGTGTTCATGCCTCTGCCTCTCTTTATCGCGATACCATCATATCGCTATATGACGATTTAATTGTATCACAAAAATTGGAAAATATCAAGGTTTTGCAGTATAATTGGGTTGGGATGAGCGAAATGGACACTCTTTCATACATGGAAAAACTGCTCAAGGCTCTGGCGGATGCGAATCGCCTGCGCATTCTGGCGGCGGTGCAGGACGGCGCGCTGTGCGTGTGCCAGCTCATGGGCATTCTGGGGCTGAGCCAGTCCACTGTGAGCAAGCACCTGTCGGTGTTGAGGGAGGCAGGGCTGCTGGTCGAAGAGCCGCGCGGCAAACGCAGCTTCTACTCGCTACCGGCGCAGTATCCCTCGCCGTTCGTCTCTGCCGTGATGAATGCTGTTCTGCAGGAGCTGAAGGCACATCCCGATATCGCGGAAGACCGCCGCATTGCCGAGTTCCTGCGCGAGTTGCGCATCGAAACGGTGGAAGCCGCACGCAACGTCCGCAAGAAGCGCAAGCACCTGCTCCCGCCCGATGGCGATTGCTTCCTGCAGCAAGTTTTCGTCTACTGGACGCTGCAATAAGTGGATATTACGTCGCAGGTTCTCCGTCCGCCGCGTGCCGACAAGCACCGCGCTGATGCCCGGATGGCGATGCAGGAAGTGCAGGGCAAGCGCGTGCAGTAGTTCCGCGTCGCCGTTGCACAGTTCCAGCAGCTTCCGCACCTTCGGGGGGCGTTGCTCAGGTGGCACGGTCAGCGCGCGTGAAGTAAGCCATCCTGCTGCCAGTCCACTGCGGATAAGCACGCCGATGCCTTTCTCGTGCGCGCGGGTAATGAGGTCGTGGGCACTCTGGTCCAGCAGGCTGTAGCCAATCTGCAGCACCTGAAAATCGCCCGATTCGATACACCTCTCCAGCACGTCCATGCCCGGCGATGCCCCCAGGAAGCGTATTTTGCCTGCCTCCTGTGCCTCGCGCATGGCACGCAGCGTTTCGCCTTCGTCCAGCACCTTTTGGGAATCGGGACCGAAGTGTATCTGCATCACGTCTATCACGTCGGTGCGCAACAGGCGCAGGCTGAGGTCTATCGAATCCCGAACCGCCTGATAGGAGAAGTCGTAGTAAGTACGGGGGTCATCGCTGTGCTCACCGCATTTGCTGCAGAGCACATATTCGGCACGGCGGTGCGAGATATATTTTCCGATGCGCGCCTCGCTCTCGTGATAAGCGCGGGCGGTATCGATCAGGTTAATGCCCATGTCCAGCACAGCGTTGAGCGTTTTGCCCGCCTCTTCCTCTGCGGGGCGGCGGCGTTGCTCCGCGTCGCCCAGCCCCCAATCGCGCCCTATCTCCAGCGCGCCGAAGCCAATGAACGTCACCTGTAAGCCCGTGTTGCCCAGAGCGCGTTTCTCCAGCATGCTATTTGCCCTCCTCTATGATGCGGGCGGGCAGGATGCGTACCCGCCTGCCCTCGATGCGCAGCCGTCCCTGCGCGAACAGCTTCACCGCCTGTACGTACGCCTGATGTTCCTGCACCAGCACACGCGCGGCAAGCGTCTCCCACGTATCCTCTTCTTCTACCGGCACGCATCGCTGTACGATAATCGGTCCCGTGTCGTAATGTTCGTCCACAAAATGCACGGTACAACCCGACACCTTCATGCCCGAATCCAGCACCGCCCTGTGCACATGCTCGCCATACATGCCCTTGCCGCCAAAGAGGGGCAACAGAGCGGGATGAATATTCATCACCCTGCCTGCGTATGCCTGCACCACCGGGGTGGGCAGTAATCGCATGTATCCTGCGAGGCACACCAGGTCTGCCTTTGCCTCGCTCAAAGCGTGTAGCAATCGCTGTGCGTACTCCTCTTCGCTGAGGTTACGGGGGGAGATAACTCGCGTGGGGACACCCTTCTCGGAAGCACGCTGCAGGGCGGGGGCTTCGCGGCGTGTGCCGATGACCAGCACCACCCACCCATCGATCTCGCCGCGCTGGCAGGCATCGATAATCGCCGCCATGTTGGAACCGCGCCCGTGCCCCGAAACGAGGATGGCAATACGGATGGACATCAGTCACCCTCCCAGATGGCAATCGCAATGGCAAAGGTCGGCTCGTGCGCGATGCTGACGTGCATCCGTCCACCACCGGCGCGTTCTGCCGCCTCGCCGTACAGGTTCACGTAAGGCTGTCCTGAGGGGTGGTTCAGTATCTCCATATCGCGCCAAGGCACCTTGTGCCCCAGCGCCTTGATGATGGCTTCTTTCGCGGCGAAGCGACCGGCAAGATGCAGAAGGAAGCTTTTTCTGCCCTGCTGGCAGTAGGCGTATTCGGCATCGGTGAGGATACGATGCGCGAAGCGTGGGTGCCGCTCGCACACTTCAGCAATGCGCTGAAGCGCCACGATGTCGGTACCCACGCCTTTAACCCGCCCGTTGATGTGCAGCATCGCTCACGGTTTACGCGGAGAGATGACGACGCGCCGTTCCGGCTCCTCGCCCTCGCTATAGGTATACACGTCGGGGTCGTTCATCAGCGTCTGATGAATGACGCGACGCTCGATGGCGTTCAGCGGGTCCAGCACCGCTTCTTCGCCGCGCTCCTTCACCTGTTTTGCTACTTCCAGAGCCATCCGCCGCAGTTTCTCCGCCCGTTGTTTGCGGTAGTCGCCCACGTCCAGCAACACGCGGGTGGTCTTATCATAGCGCTTGTTGATGATGATGTTCAGAATATATTGCAGGGCGTCCAGCTGGGGTCCGGCGAACCGCTGTGCGTCCCGTCCAACCAGCTCCAGCTCCACATAGCAGTCGTAGCTATCACGCTTGATGGCTTTCACCGCCAGTCCGCTGGCGCGCAGCGCGGCGTTGACCACCGCCATCACTTTCCGTTCGGACTCTTCCGATGGAGCCTGTCTGAGTGCGGTTTTCAGTGTCGCCCGAACGCGCGCCGGCGTAAAGCCCAGCACCCCGAAAATCCCTCGGGAGCCTTCATCCAGGATTTCCCACTCGACCTGCTCTTCGGTCGCCTGAAGCATCTGTAAGGCTTTTTCCTTCGCTTCTTCGACGGTGCGCCCCGTCGCTTCCACGCTTTGCACAGGTGCGTTTTCGGTCATTGCCTGCACCATCCTCCTTTCCCTCCTTTTTA
>JAPWUZ010000307.1 GCA_028275265.1 Armatimonadota bacterium
GCAGCCTCTCACCGGTATCCCCATCCTGCTACTGGTGCTCTACTATGGTCTGTATCAGTTTGTAGGCGTGTTTGGCGGGGGTACGCTGGTCGACCTGCTGGAGAACAGGCTGTTTGGCAACTACATCAATCCGTTTGTGACGCACTGGGTCAAAACAATCATCCCGTTCGCGCCAGTTCAGGAGCTGCTTGTGGGGGAGTACGGCATCTTCACACTGGGCATTACCTATGCGGTCGCGCTCATTCTGCCCATTGTGGGCACGTTCTTCCTGATGTTCTCAATACTGGAGGATAGCGGCTATTTTCCCCGCCTGGCGATGCTGATTGACCGACTGTTCAAAAAGATTGGGCTGAACGGACGCGCGGTCATCCCAATGGTGCTGGGTTTCGGGTGCGACACCATGGCGACGATGGTCACGCGCATTCTGGAAACCCCGCGGGAACGATTGATTGCCACCTTCCTGCTCGCGTTGGCTATACCCTGCTCGGCGCAGCTGGGCGTGATTATGGCGCTGCTGGCATCACACCCGGGCGCGCTGTTGATATGGGCGATGACATTGGTTGGTGTCTTCCTGCTTATCGGCTGGCTAACGGCACGGGTGTTGCCGGGTACCCCGGCGACCTTCTACATCGAAATCCCGCCCATGCGCCTGCCGATACTATCCAACGTGCTCACCAAGACCTACGCCCGGATGCACTGGTACTTCCGCGAGGTATTTCCACTCTTCATCTTAGCCAGTGTGGTCATCTGGCTGGGGCAAATCACCGGGCTTTTTGACCTCGCCCTGCGTGCGCTCACGCCGGTGGTGCATCTGATGGGCTTGCCCGATGAAGCGGCCTCCGCTTTCCTGTTCGGCTTCTTCCGGCGCGACTACGGCGCGGCGGGGCTTTACCGCTTGCAGGAGCACGGCGTGCTGAACGGACGCCAGCTGCTGGTAACCGCCGTCACGCTGACACTGTTCCTGCCGTGCATTGCGCAGTTTCTCATGATGAAGAAAGAGCGGGGGTTGAAGACAGCCCTGGCGATTTCCGCCATCATCTTCCCCTTTGCCATTACTGTGGGAACATTGATGAACCTCATACTGCAGTTACTGGGAGTGCAACTATGAAATGCGCTTTCTGCGGTTACACATATGAACAGGAAGAGGCAGCGCAAGTCTGCCAGGGCTGCGGACTATTCGGCGGGTGCCATCTGACCAAATGTCCACGCTGCGGCTATGAGCAACCTCAGGAGCCGCCAGTAGTACAGTGGTTACGCCGGTGGCGGGCGCGACGCGCCATTGAAACGGCGACCCACGAGAGGAAATAGCCGATGCGTAGACGCCGCCGCCAGCGTGGACATCCAGAAGAGACTGCCGAAGACACCCTACCGCTCACCGCACTGCGTGCAGGTGAAGCGGGCTATGTCCGCGAGCTGCGATTGCATGACCATACGGTCGCACAGAAACTGCTGGCTTTAGGCGTGGTGCCGGGTGCCCACGTCAAAGTGGTACAGCGTTTCCCTGCCTACGTGTTGCAAATCGGCTTCACGCAAATAGCGATAGACCACCATCTGGCTAAAGCGGTACGTGTAGAACCCGATACCGAAACGTAGCTGCGTTTCACTATCAGCAAATGAGCAACCAGCTGCAGCGTTTGCAGAAAATCCTCGCGCAGGCGGGCTATGGCTCGCGACGGGCGTGTGAACAACTTATCTTGCAGGGGCGCGTGCGCCTGAACGGGCAGGTGGTCACACAGCTGGGCACACAGGCAAATCCCCAATGCGATGTCATAGAAGTAGACGGCAAGCGGGTACAACTACCGAAACAGCACACCTACATCCTTCTGCACAAACCTGCGGGCGTGGTGACCAGCCGCCGCGACCCGCATGCCACGCGCACGGTGACGGACCTGCTGCAGGGGGTTAGCGCGCCGGTGTTTCCTGTGGGGCGTCTGGACGCGGATACCACAGGTGCACTGCTTCTTACCGATGATGGTGACCTCGCTTACCGCCTGACGCACCCACGCTACGGCGTGCCGAAGACCTATCTGGTGGAGGTACGCGGAGAGGTCGGAGAGGAAGCCATCCGTCGTCTGAAGGAAGGCGTCCAGTTGGAAGACGGCATCACCGCCCCGGCGCAGGTGCAGAAAATACGCTACCTCGCCGACCGCAAGACGACCCTTCTCCGCGTGACCATCCACGAAGGACGCAAGCGACAGGTCAAGCGCATGTGTCAGGCGGTCGGATATCCGGTCGTGCGCCTGCACCGCGAGCGGTTTGGACCGCTCACCCTGCGCAACCTGCCGGTTGGCGCATGGAGATACCTCACCGCAGAAGAAGTTGCCGACCTCTACCGCGCCGTTGGGCTATCTACTCAAGCCTGAGGCTGCTGAGGCTGGTCCCAAGGCGACTTCCGATAGGTCTCCCGATGCAGCTGTCGCAGCCGCATCAGTCCTTTCTTCGCGTTCTCGTATTCGGGATTCAGCAGCAGCGCTTGCTCGTATTCCCTTTCGGCTTCCATGTAGGAACCCAGCGCTTCGTAAGCCGCCCCCAGGTTGTAGTGCGCCCGGCAGGAATCGGGCTGTATCTCCGCAGCTTTGAAGAAAGCATGGGCAGCGTTCTCGTAATCGTGCATCTGCGCGTACGCCGCCCCCACATAAAACCATGCCGTATAGTGCTCCGCATCTTTCTGAAGCACCCAGTACATGCGCTCTATGCACTCTTCATAACGCCCCTGCTTGAACAGCTCCATCCCCTCTTCCAGCCATTGCTGAGCGTCTGCCATTACATCACCCCCTACACCGCATTTCATCAATATCGACATGCACAGCAGGTTCACGGTTACTGCTATCGCTATTCTACGCGCATTGTCCCGCCGAGTCAACAGACTTTGCATCTCTCCCCCTTTCGGGATATAATTCTGTTGCGGAAGGAGGAGAGTATCACCCGTGTTATCGCGTTTGGAAGAGGTTGAAAAGCGATTCGAACAGATAGAACAGGCTCTTGCCGACCCGCAAGTCGCTTCTGATCCGAAGGAGCTACAGAGGCTGGGTAAAGCGCACGCCGAGCTGGAACCCATTGTGCAGGCGTTTCGCGAATACAAGACCACGCTACGGCGCATCGAGGAGGCAGAAGCCCTGCTGGACGACCCAGAGATGCATGACCTCGCGCAGGAGGAGCTGAACACGCTCAAAGAGCTGCGCGAACAA
>JAPWUZ010000309.1 GCA_028275265.1 Armatimonadota bacterium
TGCTGCGCAATACCTGCGCCACATGTTTCAATCCTCACCCGTCCCGAAGGACGGGTGCAACACTCCATCAGGGGCTGATTCCGGCGCGCGGAGTTTAAGTTTCAATCCTCACCCGTCCCGAAGGACGGGTGCAACGAGTTTAAGAGCGTGCGGCGCACCTCGTCCAGCAGGTTTCAATCCTCACCCGTCCCGAAGGACGGGTGCAACTGTCCAACCGCGACGGCTAAAGCTATACAGTATGGCAGTTTCAATCCTCACCCGTCCCGAAGGACGGGTGCAACCCCGAACGACCAGGGCGTCGCCGCGGAGTACACCTGTTTCAATCCTCACCCGTCCCGAAGGACGGGTGCAACGCCGTACAACCGCACCAAATTCAACACTGCAGTCGAACTTTCCCGCCCCACTACCGTGCTGAACGGTGCAGCCGACGACTTTCACCCTCATTATACAGCCTTTTTGCGTATCTGTCAAGTAATCTGCCTTACATCGATGCCCGCGAACCTCACGCTTGGAGCGTGATCGATTGGGGTTCGCGGAAATCTAGTGTCAGCAAATTATACGATTTGGGGCGATTCGTAGTCCTCGTAGGTGTCCCTGCCGTAGGTTTCCACACACCCCTCGCGCCCGCCGACAAGGCGATAGATGCGCAGGCTGTCCGCTTCGGTGTCAATCACTTTCAGCAGGCGGTGGCGCATCCGTTCCATCTGCGGGGCAGTCACGCTACATTCGAACACCGACTTCTGCACGCGCTGTCCGTATGCCTCGCACACCTTCGCTACCTTGCGCAGCCGCCTGCGTCCGGCGGCGTCTTCGGTATTCACGTCGTAGGTGATAACGATATCGATGCGTGCCATCTCTGCCTCCTCATGTTAAAGTGAACGGTGCGTAGTGGGGCACATCTTCGCGCAGGGCGCGCGCCAGCAGCCGTGCCTGCACCATCGGCACCACCCCAAACGGGATCGCCTGTTTCAGGTGAGGGTGAGTCGTCTCCTCTTGCTTGCGCTGTTGGTATGCCACCAGTACCGCTTTGCGTCCCTCATCGTTCAGCAGCACCGCCTCGGGCGGACGGTGCTCGAAATGCTGGGGCTGTATCTGCTGGCGGTTCACCAGCGTCAGCGCAAGACGGTCGGCGATGGGGCGGAACTCCTCCATCAGGTCTAAAGCCAGAGCGGGCTTGCCCGGGCGCACGGCGTGCAGGAAACCGACCTGCGGGTCCAGCCCCACGCTTTCCAGCGCGCTGATGCAATCGGTCAGAAGCAGCGCATACAGGAACGACAGCAGGGCGTTCAGTGGGTCGCGCGGGGGGCGTCGGTTGCGCCCGTCAAAGGCGAAATGCTGCTGCTGAGCGGGGCGCACCATATGCTGGAACACGCTGAAGTACACCTGCGACGCGGCGCCCTCGATGCCGCGAACCGCATCCAACTGTTCGGTCTGGGGCAGGGTGGTAATAAGCGTGGCGACGGTGTCTGCGGCGTTGCGCAGGGCGTTTCGGGTGGGGACATGACCCGTGTCGCGTTCCGCTCGCTTCAGCACGAAGCGCAGGTTCTGCAGTTTGCCCGCTACGAAAGCGCGCGCGAGTGGTATCTGTTTGGGGCTGTCGCAGGCGGCGTATTGCTGGCGGCGCAACAGCACGTTGCCGGTGGTCTTGCCTTCCAGCCTCGCGCGATAACGCCCCTGCATATCCAGCCACACCACGCTTCGCCCGTCTTCCGCACACCGAGCCAGCAGGGCAGGGCTCATCAGTACGTTTCCGAAGACCACAATCGCCCCCAGATGGTGCAGGGGGATGCTTTTGAGCAGTTTGCCGTCCTGCTCCACGCGGATGGTCTCGTTCTGCAGGTGCAGATAGGCGTTGTCCAAAGTCACATACAGCGTATTGAGCAGTTCCAGTGCCATCAAGCCACCTCCTTACTCTTCCTGAAGCGCGTACAGGTCGCGGTCATCGGTATGCTGGCGCAGGCTGGCGACGGCTTCAGGCAGGCACAGTCCTACCACCGAGCAGTTGGGGCAGCGATGGTCGTTCACGGGTGGAGGAATGCGCATTGTCTCCAGCAGCTGGCGTACCTGCTCGATGGTGCGCAGGGTCAGCTGGCGCAGGGGTTCGTCGAAGGTCACGTTGCGTCGCCTGCGCGAGCTGTGGTAGTAGATCGCGCCTTCGTGTACCGGTTTGCCAAACATCGCCTCGAGGCACATGGCTTGCGCGCACAGTTGGATGTCGTCGGCGCGTTTGTAACCGCGCTTGCCCGATTTGTACTCCACTGGATAAGGCGTGCCGTCGTCGCGGAAGACGACCACATCACACTTACCCTGCAGACCCAGTTCATCGTGCCATACGAGCAGGGCGCGTTCGATGCGTTGCCCCTCTCGTTGCACCCAGCCAGGCTCGTCCACGTTTTCGTGCACCGCCTGCCCGCGCAGGGTGTATTCGTTGTCCTCGTAGGTCTGCTCGACGAACATCAGGGCACACCGACGCGGGCAATAAGCGTAGTGGCTGAGCATGGATACCAGCACGGTCACCGGTTCTGCGATGACAGGGTTCATCGTTTCTGGTTATCTCCTTCTCTGTACGACAGTTTTCGTGCCTCTTTACCCCCACCCCAACCCTCCCCGCGGGCGGGGAGGGAGTTGAGATGCCTCTCCCGTCCACGGAGGAGGTCAGGAGGGGGGCACCCCGGTCGCACAGCACGCCCCGTGGAGCGAGGGAGTTGCCCCCACCTCCGCCCTCCCCGCGGGCGGGGAGGGAGTTGTAGCCCGGGAGACTCGCCCCTAGCGCAGGCGTTATGGCTTCTCGCTCAGCTCCACGCCCGCGGGAATGCGCTCGCGGTGGACGATAATCTCATAGTCCTCGAACCGGCGGGGTGGTCGGGACTCGTCCTTCAGGCGCACCTCGACGATTCGCCCCAAATCCAGCAGTTGCCACGCCGGGACGCAGCCCAGCTTTGCTTGCCGCTCGCGCTGTTGAGGGTCGGTATCGGTGCCGACGTGCTTGAAGATGAACAGCTTGCGCACGCTCATCATGCCCTTGCTGGCGGAGCGGTCGTGGTCGAACATGTGCAGCAACGCCTCCCACAGCAGGTTCAGGTCGTCCTCGCTGAAGAAGGTCTGCTGGGCGAGGTGGGCGTTGACAAAGCCTTTCGCGACGTATAGCCCGTAGGGGATGAGCTGCTTGCGCCCCATGGTGCGCAG
>JAPWUZ010000334.1 GCA_028275265.1 Armatimonadota bacterium
TCACGTGGTTGAGTGATGGCAAACAAGCCATCGTGTTCAATCGCGACGCACGAAAAGGATGGTTCTATTCGGGTCTGCCCGACGGCATGCTCCTTGCGAAACTTGGAGGGCACGCTGCGCTCCTCGGGCTGATGGTGGTGGAGAAAATCGCTTTCCCGTTCCAGGCATCGAGTGTAGAGGTCGTGGACGAGACGCCTTGCGTAGTATGGAGCACCGACTCGCTGTGGGGCCTCGTTGGAGTGAAGGATGCGCGCGGAGCGCGGATGGTGTTGTGGGTACCCCGTGACACGTCCTCGCCGCCTGTGGGCTTCAGACGCATTCGGCTCATTACAGATGAGGGGGTTCTCTACGAGGCACGCCTTGTGACAGCAGAGAAGATGCGGTTGAAGGCGGACGTTTTTCGTGTCGGCAAAGAGGTACAGCTTCTTCCCGTCCGAAGTCGAGCGGAACTATTACGCATGGTGGGGATTAACGAGGTCCAGGGTAACACGCAACCATAGTACTGCAACAGTGTTGGGATAACCGGCCTTGCTCTCGCCCCCAGCGCGAGGACCTGTTCCTTGCAGCTTGCGTGTACGTTGTGTGTCGAAACAGGGAGTGACATCACCTCGACCGGTTAGGCACGGCGCAGGTGATTACGAACGGAAGCGCACAGGTGGTGAGTAACAACCTGTATGACTCCTTCGGGGTGATGCGCTACGAGCAGGGCAGTGCGCAGACGCCGTGGGGGGTGTAGTCTGTCCTGAAATGTTCGCGCCTGCCCTGTCTCCCTCCTTAGCAGCGAGCCAACTACCTCGCGTTCTCCGCTCCCATCGGGTAGCGAAGGCTCCATTCCTGTAACAGGTGTTCCCCCTCGGGAGTCCTCAGAACGAAACTGACGGTAAACACCAGCTCCGAACGGGTAAACTGTTTGCGCACTGCCTCCGGCTGTCTCGCCAGCCACTCTTCGGGCGATTCGTGACGCCACAGGGAGTCGGACAAATCGGAGGGCAGCTTCGACCACTCGATCCTGTCCCGCACCTGCCGTTGCACCTGCACGGCAAACTCCCATTGTTCTGGCCCGCCGGGTATCGGGCTCGACGCTCGCCATGCCAGTGAGTATCGCAAATACCGTTGGGCTGCAGGAGCCAGCGCAGACACTCTCACCGGCGTTCCCTGCAACAGGGTCTGCCGATGCGCAGGAGCCGCGCTACCCAGCGCCAGAAAAAGCGACTGCCGCGCTGGATTGTGTGCCAGACTGAGGATCGACGCGGTCATCCCTTCCGTTTGGGGCAGGTTGCGGTGTTTCAACGCAAGTCGTTCGATCTGCTCAGGTGTCAGTCTGGCTATCTCTATCAGGTCACTGATGTCCAGCCGCGCCTCCTGACCGGGTTTGAAGAACCACTTGCGGATGCTGGCTTCGGGTACCTCGTGCTGACGGCACCATGCGCGGTAACGCTGGGTGACCACGAGCCAACCGTCGGACTCCCTGACCACGTAACCGTTTTCCCGCAGGTTCCCCTTCACGGTGCGGGCATCCAGCGCAGCCGAGAGCAGCTTCACGTTGCCGAAAGCGACCTCGCCCGCTTCCAAGCTCCGGGAAGGTGCCAGAAGGCGACCGCCTTCTCCCGATCCAACAACCCGAAAGATTTCCACGCGGGATTCCCCTGTGTCGGCTTGCTCACGTGGCAGCTGCGGGTACCACTCTCCCACGAGGTCTCTGTGGTTCTCGCGGGCGTAAAGCGCCAGCACGTGTCCCGTGACGTCCATCAGAGCAGTCGGCGGCAGGGGCACCGGCGGAGGCGTCTTCTCGAAAAGCTTCACCAGCAGGGCTTCGTTCTCCGCTAACGAGGAGCCATCCCCGGCGGACGACTCCCCCAACGTTTTGGCGTATTCCCAGAGCGCACCGGTGGCGGCTTTGCCTCCGAAGGTCACGACCTCCGCGCCAGCCAGCACCAGCACCTGATAGTATAGCCTCCCGGAGGTGGGATGCAACCCGAAAACAAGCACCAGCCTGTCCGCTGCGCGCTGTTTTGCCACCTCCTCTCCAAGCAGCTGCTGCTGTTGGTTGCGGAGGTCATCGGGGATGCCCGGAAGCAGCGGATGAGGTTCCTGCTGGCGATAGAGTTCCAGTAACTCCGGTGGTAGGGTGCTGTCCGCACGACTGCTATCCAGAACGAACACTTCGCCTGCCTCCAGTGCTTTCCATTGCTGTGGGGTCAGGCGCGAGAGGGTATAGCCCACTGCCCATGTCCCCAGGGTTTGGGTGAGCTGGAGCTGTGTGAACAGCTTCAGCGGAGTGTTTCCCACCACTCGGAACCGACCTCTTTTTGAATCGCGTCAAGGTCTGCAGGTTGTCGCGTCGCCCATTCGCGGACGGCATCCCGCAAGGCGCGCAGGTACATCTCCCGAATGTGCCGAACCTCTGCCTGCTGTTGCGCGAACGCCTGCGACGACTGATAGAGCATATACTCCGGCGGCTTGTCCTTGCTCTCCACCTTGCGCCAGGCATAACCAAACGCCTCCGCCAACCTGGTGAGCGTCTCGTGGAGCGGCCTGTCGTGCACCACCAGAATCGCGCGGTGCTGCGCAATGGAACGTTCGCTCCGCACGTTTACCCCCGTCTCGCGAGAAACCGACTGCAGCAGTTCCGCCAGCGGGGTTGGAGGAAAATAAAACGTGTAGTTTTTGGCGAGGCGAGGGTCATTCTGCGGAACGACGGGCGAGGCGCCAACGACCGTTTGCAGGACAACTGCCATGCTCCACGCCAGAAAGACGGCGATTACACGCTGGGGAGGAGTCTTTAACACTTTCTTCACCCCTTTGCAGCAAGCCG
>JAPWUZ010000310.1 GCA_028275265.1 Armatimonadota bacterium
GCGCCCGATCCGGCGTTGTAAGCCGCCATGGCGAGGATGATGTCATTCCAGCTCACCGTGCCTTCACGGTAGGCGCGACCGCCTGAATAGGTGTTCAGGTGACCGTGTAACAGGCGAATCGCGCCGGCAAGGTTCTGCACGGGGTCAAAGGGATTGCTGACCCCCAATCCGCGTGCCGTGCCCGGCATCAACTGCCCCAACCCCATTGCTCCGGCGCGCGAAACTGCATCGGGGCGAAAGCCCGACTCCGCCAGCACCATTGCCACTACCAGACGCGGGTCCACGCGGTAGTACCAGCTGAAAGCCAGAATGCTATTGGTGATGACCTCCACCTGCTGCGGCTTCAGCCGCGGGTTGAAGCGCGAAATCGCACGGGCATAGGCATCGTAGACGGCACTGTGCCACTGCTCGAAGGTGATCTCCGTGCCCTGGCTGGTTCGCACCGGCATGTTGAATCGCGAGGAGAGGGAACGCGACGCGCGTTGAGGCGGTTGTCTCGACGCTTCTTGCTTCCTGCGCTGCTGGTACTCCCACTGTGCGATGTCTGCCTCGTGTACCGCCTGAAGCAGGTCGACACTGCTCAAACCCACCAGATTATCTTCTCCGATGCGCAGGAGCACACGCAGCCGTGCTCCCAGCTGCTCCTGCAGGGGCTGAGTGACACGAGGACACACCGACGCCCCATCCGCCGACTGCAGAACCACCACCTGCGCATCGCCTATCTGGCTGATGCCTTTGACGGTAGCAGTGAGCTCCACCACTTTGCCGCGATACACTTCCAGATTCTGCTGTAAATAGCTGATGCCACCCACCGGCACTGCCTTCAGGCTCTGGCGTGCCTTCACAAAGCCCGCCACATCTGCCCACAGCGGCGTGCCGCACACAATCAGCAGTATGATGCCTATCCACCAGACGCGCATCGCTCACCCCGGCAACAGTGGTCGACAAGGTTATTCCATGTTTCGATTTTCGGCACGGAACATCCTGCTCATGAAGCAAACGCAGGTCAGCCACCCCGCCCCAATCAGCGCGAAGTAGAGGCATACTTTCAGCAGGTCGGGAGCAAAGCGCAGTGTGACGGACTGCACTCCTGCCGGCAACCGCACACGCTGAAAGACATCATCCATCGGCTCAATCTCTCCCCACGGCTCCACATTCCAGCCCGGATAGAAGGTTTGCATCACGTGCAACACCTTTGCCGCTTCGGGCAGGGTAATCTGCAGGCGGTTACAACCCTGCCAGCGGAAGAGACACTCCCGACCGTCTTCGGTACGCACCCACGAGCGTGCCCCAGTTACTTCGTAAAGGTATCCCTCCGCGCTCACTGCAATCGGTCGCAACCCTGCTTCGGCAAGCGGTTGCACCGACAGCACCGCCTTTACTCCAGCCTGTGCGAGGCTTTCGACAGGTGCGCGCCAGCCCAGCGCCATGTTTCCGTTCTCCACCGGCGCGGAGTCTCTGCCGTTCAGCCCATCCAGCCACCGTTTTGCCCGCAATGGCATCAGCGAGTCGTAAACCTGCAGGTCATATAGTCCCGCGGCTGTCGCCAGATTGGGCGGCAGTATCGCCCGTGGCGCGCGATACAGGCTCCAGCTGTCCTGCACGGCGAAGACGCGCCACCTGCCTTCCGTAAGGGTTTGCGCCTTCTGCAAAAGAGGTGTTGTCGGGTACACGCTTTCGGGCGGAGCAGTTGGATTGTAACCGGCACCCGCAAGCCACAGGCTTCCGAGCACGCATACCGTCAGGATACTCTGCGTCAGCAGGTGGTTCCACTGCCTTTTGCTGCCAAAAACCACCGTGCCCGCCCCCATCACAGCCAGAGCGATGCCCTGCACCAGCATCGGCATCTGCGCACCGAGCAATTCGGAAAAGGCCTCCTTACCCAGTGCCTGCAGCGTCATTGCCCGCGCCGCAAACAGGCTGACGGCAAGCAGCACCGCCAGCACTCCAGATGTCAATAGCCACTCCTTCCGCGAAGCACAGGCTAACCTGTCCGCCCCCATAGCTGCGAGCATCGCCATACCGAAAGTCCACAGCACCAGCACCCGTGCGGGTGAGCCCGTTGCGCTGAAACCGGGCACTCCGAAGTAGAGCAAGGCATTGAGAGGTGTGCCAAGGGCGAGAAGCATCGCCAGGATAGCCAGCAGCAGGGCATAGACCCGCCAGAAAGAGCGGTAGCCCCATGCACCCAGTACCGCCAGCAGTAACACCGGGATACCGACAAAGCAGGCGAACTCCGCGTAGTTGCCCTTGCCCCAGTAGGTACTGATGTCAGGGGCGTCGGTACGGGAAACACCGGGATGACCGAAGAAATCAGGCAGGAACAGGGTCACCAAGTGGGCGACGGGCATCGCACTGCCCACGTACGCCGAGTACCCTTCACTCGTCGCGGGAGCACGCCGGTGCGAAAGGCGAGACATCTCCACCGCAGGCAATACCTGCGGCGCGCTCAGAGCAAGGGCAAGAGCAAAGGCGAGCAGCGCGGTTGTCCACGTGCCTGTTTGACTCGCCGCTGCCTCAGGGAAAGAGGCAGAAGTTCTCCGGTTGAATATATGCGCCACAATCCGGTACATTGCGAGCAACAGCCCCGCCCCCAGCACGTAAAAAGCAATCTGCAGGTGCCCTGCCAGCAGGCACAGCCCCATCGCCGCGCCCCAACACGTGGCGCGACGCACATCCGGCTGCACACTCCAGCGGGCAGTCGTCAGCACCACCCAGGGCAGCCACGAAGCGGTTGCCGGAACACTGGGCAGATACTGCCAAGTAATCATCCATAACGAAAAGGCATAAGCGATAGCCCCCCCCAGCGCGGCGGCAAATCCGACGCCCACCTGCCTGCGCAACAACAGCCAGACGCCCATTCCCGCCCACCATAGATGCAACGCCGCGAGCCAGCCAAACGCCCTTTCGCGCAACCATACGAACAGCGCGTTCGGCGGATAGAAGATGGCAGACTGGCTGTTTGCGTAGAGGGGATAGCCCATGCCCTGATGGGGGTTCCACAGAGGTAACCATCCCTGACTCCACATCTGTGCAGTATACAGGCGCCATGCGCCGAACTGCGCGGCGCCATCCCACATGAGGGGGTTCCACGGGGGTGGCGTTTCGGTAGCAAGGGCACGGTAGGGGTACACTTGAAACAGCAGGCGTGTGGGAAGCCACACACGCCCGCCC
>JAPWUZ010000036.1 GCA_028275265.1 Armatimonadota bacterium
CCATTGGAGCGTTGGGACTGGTATATGGGGCAGACGCTATTCGCGACCCCGGTCAGCCGCATGACCCGCTGCTGCCCTGGCTGTACTTCGGTGCTGCCATCCTGATGGTGGTCAACGCCATCCTGTCGGTTCGACATTACGAGCACAAGATGAAGGAGCAGGAGCAATCTTCGAAACAAAAGGAGGAGACTCGCAAATGAGCGCGGTGACCTGTGTGGAGTGCGGTAAGCCATTGGAGAAAATCCCTTCTTGGCTGGCTGGAGTGAAGGTGAAGTTCACCTGCGAGGAGTGCCGCACCAAACACCGCACACCGGTGGTGGTTTTGGACGACCTGCCCCCTCTGAGCGATGAGTCTGTCGAGGATATGGATATTATCGAGCGCGAGGAAGGTCTGGAGACTACCTCGCTGGAGGAGCTGGCTCAGGAAGAAGAAAAGGGAGCAGAAGAAGAGGAAGAAGAGGTGTAGTCCGCAATGGGGGGCAGATTGGCCCTGCTGCTCGGTATCCTGTTGCTGCTGTCATCGTGGGCGATGGCAGGTACCGACGATTACCGTATCAGCCCCGGTGACACACTGGAAGTAGCGGTTTGGGGCTACGAAGACCTGTCGCGCACGGTCATCGTACGCCCCGACGGTAATATCTCGCTACCGGTAGTGGGGGAAGTGCGCGCGCAGGGAGCGTCCCCGGATGCGCTGGCACAGAGTATCACTACCTCCCTTTCCCGCTGGGTGAAAAACCCGCGCGTGAGCGTCATCGTCAAATCTTTCGCACAGCATCAGGTTTTCGTGCTGGGTGCAGTGGCTCGCCCGGGCGTCTATCCCCTGCAACCTGGGCTGACCGTTGCGGAAGCCATCGCGCTGGCGGGCGGGTTTGCACCCAACGCTGACCGCGACCACCTCACCGTCCTCCGCAAGCAAGGGGCGCAAGACGTAAAGTTCTCCGTGAGGTTTACCGATAATCTCTCACGAGAGGATTCGGCGGTGCGCTTCGTGCTTCAACCGGGCGATAACCTGATTGTGCCGGAAGCCACCTTTATCATCACCGGTGCGGTGGCGCGTCCGGGAGTATATCCGATAGGCACGCTGCGAAGCATCGAGGAAGCGCTGGCGACCGCCGGAGGCACCTTGACATTCGGAGACCCGTCTCGCGCCGAGGTGCAGGTGGGGGACAAGGTGGAGGTGGTAGACCTGCTCGATGCGAGCGTCCGCCAGCGACCTTTGCAGGCAGGCATGACCATCCGCGTGCCCGAACGCGAGAACACCCTGTTCATCATTGGCGAGGTCGTACGGGCTGGGGCATACGGCTGGCAGAAAGGACGCTGTGAAACGCTGATGGATGTACTCACCGCCGCAGGAGGTCCCACCAGGGAGGCTCGCTTAGACCGTGTCGTGGTAAACCGCGGCAACCGGTTCCTGCAGGTCAACGCCACCACGCCCCAGGGAGCACGCTTTCCTCTGGAGCCGATCGATGTGGTGATTGTGCCCTCGCGCCCCCGACCCAACTATGAATGGACGGCGATACTGGGCACCCTGCTGGCGACCTACTCCGTGTTCCGCCGTTAGCCTTCCATGATAGATATCCACACCCACATCCTCCCCGGCGTTGATGACGGTCTCCAGCACATCGGCGAGGCACTGCTGATGGCGGAGGATGCCGCCGCGCAGGGCGTCACCATGATGGTGGCGACGCCACACCTCCACTGGGCTGGACGACAGCCGTTGAGCGCAGCGCAGATACGCGAAAGCGTAGAGGAGCTGAACGGGCTGATACAGGCGAAAGGTGTCCAGCTCACCGTGTTGCCCGGCTGCGAGATTCCGCTACAGCCCGACCTGTTACAGCGATTGCAGAGCGGGGAATGGATGTCTTTAGGCGACAGCGGGCGCGTGGTGCTGGTGGAACCACCCTGGGAATCGTGGCTGCCCTCCGGCAGGACGATGCTGCAGAGTCTGCTGGATGCGGGCTGGATAGTGGTGCTGGCGCACCCCGAGCGCACGCCCGCCCTGCAACGCAACCTGCCGTTGCTGGAAGATCTGGTGCAGATGGGCGTGTACCTGCAGGTGACTACCGGCTCGCTCATACCGGGCAGGGCTTCGCCAGCGGCAGCGCGATGCGCCTATGAGCTGATGGAGCACCGGCTCGTGGGCGTAGTGGCATCAGACTGCCACGGACTGAACCACCGCCGATGCGACATGGGCGAGGCGGCTGAGCTGATTCGTCGCACGTACGGACGACACGTGGCGCAGATGCTGACAACCGGTGTGCCTCGCGCACTGCTACGCGGTGAAAAGGTTCAACTGGAACAGGTCTGGAAAAACACCCGGACCGATGAAAGCCGATGGAAACGACTGCTGCGGGCTGTTTTGAGGAGGGAAACTGATGACGGATAAACTGTTTGGCGGGTACTATCCTTTGCTGAAGCAGGCACTTCATGCGAGTGCCCTTCGGCACGAGGCGATCGCGCACAACATCGCCAACGTCAACACCCCGGGATACCGGCGTATCGATGTCTCCTTTGAGGAGTTCTTGAAAGCTGCGCAAGCAACCCCCATGCGTACCACGAATCCGCGACACTATGCCGCGCCGCCCTCCTCGCTGGCGAACCCGCAGGTCGCCCCTGACGAAGATGCCCCGATGCGCCCGGACGGAAACACGGTCGATATCGACTACGAGATGGCGCAACTCGCAGAGAACCAGATACGCTTCCAGGCGTTGAGCCAGCTGATTACCGGACGCTACCAGAGCCTGAAGCTGGTCATTACGGGCGGAGGGAGGTAGTAAGCCATGAGCCTGTTTAACTCGCTGCGCATCAGCGCGTCGGGTTTGACCGCCGAACGGCTGCGCCTCGACGTCATTGCCGACAATCTGGCAAACGTCAACACCACGCGCACGGCGGCAGGCGGTCCTTACCGGCGCAAAGTGGCGGTACTGGAGGAACGTCCCGTCGGCTTTGCCGACCTTCTGGGCATTCAGAACGCCCTGATGACCGGACGAGGGGGCGTGCGCGTCGCGGCCATTGCGGAGGATACTTCTCCACCGCAACGCGTGTACAACCCCGGACATCCCGACGCTGACGCCGATGGCTACGTGCTAATGCCCAATGTGAATGTGGTGACCGAGATGGTGGACATGATTACGGCCACCCGCGCCTACGAGGCGAACGTCACCGCCATGAACGCCGCCAAACAGATGGCACTGCGCACCCTGGACATCGGCAGGAACGCATAAGGAGGGGATGAAGGATGGATATTCGGTTAAATACCGTACTGCCGGGCACGACGGGAACCCTGACCAGCGCTTCTCCATCCGAAAATCGCGATGATGCTCCCTCCTTCGCTGAAACGCTCAAGGGTGCTTTTGAGAAGATAAACCAAATGCAGCTCGATTCCGCCGAGCTCGCCCGACAGTTTGCCGCGGGTGAGACCGATGACCTGGTGCGTGTGGTCACGGCGGCGGAGGAAGCCTCTATCGCCCTGCAGCTGGCGGTGCAGGTGCGCAACAAGGTCATCGAGGCGTATCAGGAAATCATGCGGATGCAGGTATAGCCGATGATAGAGCGTGTGCGCGACTGGTGGCAAACCAGCGACCGCCAGACCCGTCTGATCGCCATCGCGTCGGCGGCGGGGCTGATGGTGGTGATGATAGCCCTCTCCTTCTGGGCGACTCAGCCCGAATGGGATGTGCTGTACACCGGCTTGTCGCCCTCCGACTCGGGGGCTATTGTGGCACGGCTGAAGCAGGCGAAGGTGCCCTATCGCCTGTCGGCAGCAGGCAGCACCATCGAGGTGCCTGCGGACAGGCGCGATGAGATGCTGCTGTCGCTGGCAGCAGAGGGACTGCCCAATCAGGGCACGCTGGGTTACAGCCGTCTGGAGAAACTGGGGTTTGGCACCACGCAGACGGTGGAACAGGAGACCACCCGCATCGCGCACGAGGAAGCCCTGCAAAACACCATCTCCCGCCTGCAGCCGGTGGCGGGCGCGCGCGTGCACATCACCCCTGCCATCGACTCCCCCTTCGTTGGAGAGAAGAAGCCTGCCAAAGCGAGCGTGATGGTCGACCTGAAGCCGGGGCAGCAGCTCACCCGTGAGCAGATTGCCTCTATCGTCTTCCTTGTCTCACGAAGCGTGGCAGGTCTGTCTCCAGAGAACGTCTCGGTGGTGGACGAATATGCCAACCTGCTGTGGGACGGTTCGCAGGCTTCAGACATGGCGCCCGGCGTGGCGAGCAACAAGCTGGAACTGGAACGGGCTTATGCAGATACCATCCAGCGACATCTGCAGCAGCAGCTAGACGCCGTACTCGGTCCGGGTAAGTCGCGGCTCACCGTGACCGCCGAATTGGACCTCGACCGTGAAGAGGTGAACCAGAAGCAGATTGAGACGGGTCCGGACGGGCAGGGAATTGCCATCAGCGAAACCCGTACTGAGGAGACCGTGCGCGGAGCTGCGCCGCGCGGGGCTGGCGGTGCCGCGGGCACACCCACCTACCCCACCGCGCCGGCAGGCACCCCCGGCGAATACAAGCACTCCTCCACCACCACCAACTATGAGGTAGGTCAGAGCACTATCCATCGGGTGAAGACACCGGGCAGGGTCGTGCGCATGTCGGTGGCGGCGATGATCGATGCCTCGGTGCCGCAGGAGCAGGTGGAGAAAGTGCGCACCTTCTTGGAGGGGGCAGTTGGGGCTGACCAGACCGACCCCAACCGCCGTTTCCGCGTGATTGTGGAGAGCATCCCCTTCGACAACACGCTGGCGAAGGAGGCGGAAGCCGCCCGCAAGCAGTTTGCCAGTCGCCAGCTGATAGACACCGCCCTGCGATACCTGCCGCTATTGATGCTGTTCATCGTGCTGCTGTTACTGGCGAAGGCGTTGCGACCGGCGCGCGTGGCACAGACTCCGGAAGGCGTGGTGATGTCGCTGCCGGGTGGTGAGGTGCCGGAGGAGATTGCCGCAGAGGGTGAAGAAGAGGGCGAGGTCGCCGCAGCGGCAGTGCGGAAGAAAACCGCCGAGGGTGGCCTACCCGAAGAAGAGGTGGAGATTACACCCATCCGCGAGCGCGTGGATGTGAATCTGGAAAGCGTCATCCGGCTGGCAGACCAGAAGCCGGAGAAGGTAGCGATGCTGATTAAAGGCTGGTTAGCGGAGGATGAGCGATAATGGCAACACGAACAGCGACACCCTCACTGACTCATCGCCAGAAAGCCGCCATCATGATTGTGGCAATGGGGCCTGATGTGGCTGGGAAGGTGCTGCGTCATCTGGACGAAGACGAGGTGGAGCAAATCACCCTCGAAATCGCACGGATGGGTAAAATCTCGCCGGAGGTGCGTGAAGCGGTCATTGAAGAGTTCCACGAGCTTTGTGTCGCACAGGAGTATATTGCAGAGGGTGGTTTACAGCACGCCCGACAGGTGCTGGAGAACGCCTTCGGTCCCGAAAAGGCGAACGAGCTCATCACCCGCGTCATTCAAGCCATGCAGATTGTGCCGTTCGACTTCATCAAGAAGACCGACCCCAGCCAGCTGTTGAACTTTATTCAAGATGAGCATCCACAGACCATCGCTCTGATTCTGGCGTACCTGCCCCCGAATCAGGCGGCGCAGGTGTTGCAGGGTCTTCCACCCGAGCTGCGCGCCGACGTGGCGCACCGCATCGCCATTATGGACCGTACACCGCCCGACGTCATCCGAGAAGTGGAGAGGGTACTGGAACGCAAGCTCTCTTCCGTTATCTCGCAGGACTTCACCACTGCAGGCGGCGTGAAAGCACTGGTAGAGCTGCTGAACTGGGTCGACCGTACCAGCGAGCGCATGATACTGGACAGCCTCTCCGAGACCAACCCCGAGCTGGCGGAAGAGGTCAAGAAGATGATGTTCGTGTTCGAGGACATCGTGCAGCTGGACGACCGCTCCATCCAGGCGGTGCTGAAGGAAGTGGACATGAAGGAGCTCGCGCTCGCGCTGAAGGGCTGCAGCGAGGAGGTGCAGCAGCGCATCTTCAAGAACATGTCCGAGCGCGCTGCCAACATGCTCAAAGAGGACATGGAGTTCATGGGTCCCGTCCGCCTGCGCAACGTGGAAGAGGCGCAGCAGCGCATCGTGGCGATTATCCGGCGCATGGAGGAAGCGGGCGAAATCGTCATCGCGCGGGGTGGCGGCGCAGACGAGATGGTGGTGTAAGCAATGCGCGTGCAGGTGCTTAAAGGCGACCAGATTGGACGCTTCACCCGCTGGGTGGGTACGCCCCTGCATGTGCGGCAGCCGACTGCGGAAGCAGTGGAACCACCGCAACCGACTGGACCGACCCCTGAGGAACTGCTGGCAGAGGCGCGCCGCGTGCTTGCGGAGGCACACCGACAGGCAGACCAGATGCGGCAGGATGCCGTGCGCAAGGGCTATGAGGATGGTTTGCAGATAGGACGAGAAGAGGGACGCCGTGAGTACCAGCAGGCGATAGCCGACCTGCAGGCAGAGTTGCAGAAGCTGGTGGACGCGCTGCTTGCCGAACGGCAGCGACTGTGGGAAGAGATGGAGCCGCAGGTCATCGAACTGGTGCTGGAAATCGCCCGCAAGGTGCTGCGCGAGGAGATACAGGCGCGACGCGAAGCCACCCTGTCCATCATCAAGCACGCCCTTCGGCGCGTCGCGGATACCGAGCAGGTGCGCATCCGCGTGCACCCCGATGACCTGCAAATCGTCCGCGAGCACCGCAACGATTTTCTCGCGGTCTGCGATGGGGTGAGGCAAATCGAGATTGTGGACGACCAGCGCGTGGGCGGCGGAGGTTGCATCATTGAAACACCCGGCGGAACTATCGATGCCTCACTGCGCACGCAGCTACAGTCGGTGGAGAAGGCGTTGCGCGAGAGCGAGCAGGCGGCGTAGGAGAGAGAAGAAGGACAGACGATCATGCCAGATATACTGACCAATCTACCACCGTTGCCAGTGCCAGACCTATCGGCGGCACGCGAGCGATTGCGCCTGCTGGACCCGATCAAGGTACACGGTCGGGTGCAGCAGGTGATTGGTCTCGTGATTGAGAGCGTTGGACCTGCCGCGCGGGTGGGAGAGGTCTGCGAGATACACTTCCAGCGCACGCGCCCTCCTATCCTTGCCGAGGTGGTCGGTTTTCGCCAGAACCGCGTGCTGCTGATGCCTCTGGGCGAGATGGAGGGCATCACGCCGGGCAGTCTGGTGGTGGCAACTGGCATGGTACACAAAGTGCCTGTGGGGGAGTGCTTACTGGGGCGGGTGCTGGATGGGCTCGGCAGACCGATGGACGGGGGGCCACCCGTGTGGAGCGAGGTGCTTTACCCCGTCCACCGCCAGCCGCCGAATGCGCTCGTGCGCAAACGCATCACCGAACCCATCAGCCTAGGCGTGCGCGCGATTGATGGCATGCTTACCGTCGGCAAAGGACAGCGCATCGGTATCTTCGCCGGTTCCGGCGTGGGCAAAAGCACCCTGCTCGGCATGATTGCCCGATACACCAGCGCAGATGTGAACGTCATCGCGCTCACCGGCGAGCGCGGGCGCGAAGTGCGCGAGTTCATGGAGGAAGACCTGAGTGAGGAAGGACTGAAGCGGTCGGTGGTGGTGGTAGCCACGTCAGACCAGCCTGCTCTGCTGCGCATCAAGGCAGCCATGGTGGCGACCACGATTGCCGAGTACTTCCGCGACCAGGGGCTGGACGTGCTGCTGATGATGGACTCGGTCACCCGTCTCGCGCTGGCGCAACGCGAGGTCGGGCTGGCGATTGGGGAGCCGCCCGCCACGCGCGGCTACACGCCTTCGGTGTTTGCACTGCTACCACGCCTGCTGGAACGCGCTGGCACTTCTGACCGCGGCACGATTACGGGGCTGTACACCGTGCTGGTGGAAGCCGATGATATGAACGAACCCGTCGCCGACACCGTACGCGGCATTCTGGACGGGCACATTGTGCTGTCGCGTGCACTGGCGCACCGCAACCACTACCCAGCCATCGACGTGCTGGCGAGTGTATCGCGCGTCATGCCCCAGATTACCGACGCGGAGCACCAGCGGGCGGCGGCGCAGGTACGCAAGGTGCTGGCAGACTACGCCGAGGCGGAAGACCTCATCAACATCGGCGCATACCAGCAGGGGAGCAACCCGGATATCGATCACGCCCTGCGCTATATCGGCAAGGTGCGCGCCTTCCTGCAACAGGGCAAGCAAGAGGGTTGCCCGCTGGACGAGACAATCCAGCAGCTGAAGACTCTGTTTGCAGAGTGAGGCGATGCGGCGGTTTGTGTTCTCGCTGCAGAAGGTTCTGGACTACCGGCAACGACTGGAAGAGCAGGCGATACGCGCCTTTGCGGAGGCGCAAGCACAGTTGATGCATGAGCAGGCTGTGTTGCACAAGCTGCTCGTCGAGCGCGAAGAGTGCTTGCGTGGCTCGCACCGCCGTCAGCATCTGGCGGTAGACCTGCTGGCGGTCGAACAGACCTATCTTTCGGCACTGGAGGAGCGCATCGAGCAGCAGCGCGAGCGGGTGATGGAAGCGGAAAAGGTGCTGGAGGAGAAGCGACAGGCTTTGATAGAGGCACAGCGCGAACGCAAAGCCATGGAACGTCTGCGCGAGAAGCAGTACGAGCAGTGGCGTCAGGAGTTGCTGCGCACCGAGCAGAAAGCGCTGGACGACCTGGCGACGGTGCGAGCCGCGCTTGCACCCGGCGTTTTGACGCTGCATCCCGGAGGTGACGAGCGTGAGTAGCCTTTACGCACAGGCAGTGGCTCGAATGCACGCCCTGTGGCAGAGGGTAGAGCAGTTATCCGTCGATGCTCCCACGACCGCGCCTTCCGAGTTCGCCCAGGTATTGCGCGTGGTTCAGCGAGCGACTTCCACCATGTTGCCGACAAGCATCGGCGAATTAATAGCGCGAGTGTCACAGGAGGAAGGCATAGACGAGGCATTGGTGCGGGCGGTGGTGCAGGCGGAATCGGGTGGAAACCCCAACGCGGTCTCTCCGAAGGGCGCGATGGGCTTGATGCAGTTGATGCCGCAAACGGCGCGGGCGATGGGTGTGCAGAACCCCTTTGACCCCGAGCAGAACCTGCGTGGCGGCGTGCGCCTGCTTCGGGGACTGCTGGACGAGTTCGGGGACGTGCGGCTCGCGCTGGCGGCGTACAATGCGGGCGGACCGGCGGTGCGCCAGTATGGCGGTATTCCCCCCTATGCGGAGACCCAGAAGTTTGTGCAGCGCGTGCTGAGCCTGTGGCAGGGTGAGCGCTGATGAAGCGGTTGCTGAAGATACTGGTGGTGCTGCTGGTGTTGCTGGGGGTGCCTTACGGGCTGGCGAAGTTTGGGGTGATTCCCGTTGGCAAGCTGACGGCGAAGAACCCTGCCGCGGCGAAGGTGGCACGAATGCTGGGCTTGCTACCCCGCCAGCGAACGGTCAAGGCGGACACAAAGCCATCGGAGCCGCCTTCGCAAGCCGCCCCTGCCCCGCCACCCGTTCGCTCTGTGCCCCCGGCGAGCCAGAACCTGCCATCGCCCACCCCTGTTCAATCCCCGTCACCGGACGACGCGAGCCGTCAAATCGGCTGGCTGGCAAAGGTATACGAAAACATGGAGCCGGAGGAAGCAGTGAGCATCCTCGAGAAGATGAGCGACCGCGAGGTGATACCGCTGTTGCGCCGCATGAAGCAGCGTCAGGTAGCGCAAATCCTGGCGCTATTACCGCCCGACCGCGCCGCCCGCCTCTCCAAAACGCTGATGGTGCAGCGATAGGCGGTTCCATATTCACCTAGCTTCAGGTATAATAAAACCATGAATCCCTTTCCCGGCATGAACCCGTATCTGGAACGGCACTGGCGGGACGTGCACGCCAGGCTCATCGTGTACGCCTGCGATTCCCTGCAGGCGCAGCTTCCCGAGGGACTGGTTGCTCGCATCGAGGAGCGGGTGTATGTGGACTACCCTCGTGAGAGCATCACCCGGCTCATCTACCCCGACATCCGCGTGTCCGAGCTTCGCCAGCCCGCTCCAGCCTCATCGGCAGGCACCGCGACCGCTGTTCTCGAAGCAGTGGATATCAGCACTCGCATTATCGTGGAGGAAGAAGAGATTCCCATTGTGGAGACCTATATTGAGGTGGTGGACCCAGCAGGCGGGCTGGTGATTACAGTCATTGAGGTGCTGAGCGTTTCTAACAAGGTGCCTGGAGTGGGACAGGATGTGTATCGCAGCAAGCAGAGGGGACTGCTGGAGGCAGGGGTTAATCTCGTGGAGATCGACCTGCTGCGCACCGGGCAGCGGGTGGTCAGCCTGTCGCCGACGAGCCTCTTGCAGTTTGTGAACGTGCCTTATCTGGTGTGCGTGTTCCGAAGCTGGCAACCCCGCAAACGTGAGGTGTATCCCATCGCGTTGAACCAGCCGTTGCCAAAGATAGCGGTGCCGCTGCGCCCCAGCGATGCTGACGTGGTGCTGGATTTACAGCAGCTACTGAATCGCTGCTACGAGGTCGGTCGCTACGACCAGCTGATTAACTACTCCCACGACCCCGATCCCCCGCTGGACGCCGAGGGCATGACGTGGCTCCATCAGATTCTGGTGGAGAAGGGATTGCGGAAACCCGCTAACGGTTAGCCGTTCCAAGCCCGTTCCATCATCCGGTAGCCCACAGGGTCGTGCTTCGCCAGTTCGTCGCGGGTAAATGGGTAGAAATCGTTCTTGCCGAAGTAGGCTTCCGACAGCTCGGCGAAGTACTCCTGCACGTTGGTGCTGGCGTATGCTTTTTGCTTTCCACCGCGAACATACTCCACCTGGTCGTACAGCCCGCGTCGCATGGCATGCTGATAGGCAATCAGCACCATCCGGTTCTCGTACCCCAGCACCTGATGGTGATAGGCGTGAGCCAGTTCGTGCAAAAGCATCCACGGCTGTTCCCCGCGCGACCATCTGACGAAGTTGCGGGCATTGTTGATTTCCACGCTCCCCGCTTTTTCGGGGTTGTAGCCGTGTTCGCGCAACCACTCGGCGGAAGGATGGTACTCCGCCGCACCGCGGGGGTTATTCTCCCACTCCAGCCAGATACGCACCCGACGCAGTACCTGCAGTGGTTGAGAGGGTACCGCGCGAATTATCTGGCGAACCTGCGCATTCAGCTCTCGCAAAGCCTCCTTTGCCTCCGTCGGGTGCATCAACACCTCGCGATGCACCAGTACGCGGAAGCCGCCGATGTCGCGCAAAACGTATGTGCTAACAGGCTGGTTCAGGTCCCGTGCGGGTGATTGATCGTGGAATGTCATACCTTCTCCCTCTGTCCCAGTGCGTTTTCCAGCAGGTCAAACATATCCGCCAAAGCGACGAGCGGCGAGCTGTTGCCTGCCAGGGATAACCGCACTCCTTCGCCCGTGAACTGATGTTGTCGATACACGTGCGTGAGCGCACGCACCGCCTGCGGGGTCAGGCGAACATGAGCGGCAAACCGGATGTTCGCCCACTGCCTGTCCGCTTTCACCTCCGCGATGCCGATACGCGCCGCCTGCAGGCGCAGCCGCAGCAGCCACAGCGCGTTCTGCACTACCTCTGGCAGCGGCCCGAAGCGGTCACGCAGTTCCGCCTCGATCTCCGTGACATCCTCCAGCTTGCGCACCGCCGCCATCTTTTTGTAGAAGAAGATGCGCTGCGACTCGTCGGCGATGTAGCTGGTGGGGATGTACACGTTCACCGGCACGTCCACCGGCGGCAGGTAGAAGGTCTCCTCCGGCTGACCGCGCAGTTCCCGGATGGCTTCCGCCAGCATCTCGGCGTACAGTTCGAAGCCCACCGAGACCATCGCACCGTGCTGTTCCGCGCCCAGCAGGTTGCCCGCGCCGCGGATCTCCAGGTCGCGCATCGCCAGTTTCAG
Source organism: Armatimonadota bacterium (assembly GCA_028275265.1). GTDB lineage: Bacteria > Armatimonadota > HRBIN16 > HRBIN16 > HRBIN16 > HRBIN16. Next base: position 11,877 of record JAPWUZ010000036.1, read on the forward strand.
CCCAGACCCCAACCCAGCGAACTCGCGCAGGGCGTTCAGGCGTTGCTGGGCGCGTTCGTCCAGTTTGGCGTCGTTGCGGTAGAAGAAGTAGGCGTACGCCTGGCGGTCGCTGCGCCCCACTCGCCCGCGCAGCTGATAGAGTTGTGCCAGGCCCAGCCGGTGTGCCCGCTCCACAATCAGCGTGTTGGCGTTGGGCACGTCCAGTCCGTTCTCGATAATCGTGGTGCAGACCAGCACGTCGAAGTCGTGGTGGTAAAAGCCCAGCATCACCTCTTCCAGCTCGTCATCGGGCATTTGTCCGTGCGCCACACGGATTCGCGCGAAAGGCACCAGCTCCTGCACATGCTGCGCCACATGATAGATGCTCTGCACGCGGTTATGCACGTAGTACACCTGCCCGCCACGCTCCAGCTCGCGCAGGATGGCTTCGCGCACCACATCGTCATCATAAGGGCGCACGATGGTGCGGATGGGCAGCCGTCCGAAGGGCGGGTCATTGATGACGCTCATCGAGCGCAGTCCGCCCAGTGCCATGTGCAACGTGCGTGGGATGGGGGTCGCGGTCAGGGTCAGCACGTCCACCTGTGTGCGCAGGCGTTTCAGATGTTCTTTCTGAGCCACGCCGAAGCGCTGCTCCTCATCCACCACCAGCAAGCCGAGATTGTGGAACTGCACATCTTTTGAAAGCAATCGGTGCGTGCCGATAACCACATCCACCGCCCCCACGCGCAGTCCTTCCACCACCTCTTTTTGCTCTTTCGGGCTGCGGAAGCGGTTTAGCAGCTCCACACGGATGGGGTAAGCGGCAAAGCGTTCGCGGAACGTGTTATAGTGCTGCGCGGCAAGCACGGTCGTGGGGCAGATGACCGCTACTTGCTTGCCCTCCATCACCGCCTTGAACGCGGCGCGGATGGCGACCTCCGTCTTGCCGAAGCCCACGTCGCCGGAGATGAGCCGGTCCATCGGCTTGCGACTGCCTTCCATGTCTCTTTTCACTTCCAGAATGGCGCGCCGCTGGTCGGGGGTCTCCTCATACGGAAACGCCGATTCCATCTCCTGCTGCCACGGGGTGTCGGGGCTGTAGGGCGGGCGTTCGGCAGCCTCTCGCGCGGCGTACAGGCGGATAAGCTCTTCCGCCATCTTGCGTGCCTTTGCCTTCGCACGTCGCTTGGTCAACGCCCACTCCGACCCGCCGAGACGGTGAATCTCTGGCGGACTGTCCTCTGAACCGATGTACTTCTGCAGGCGGTCAATCTGGTCGGTAGGAACCAGCAGGATGTCGGGCGGAGCGTACTGGATGAGCAGGTAGTCGCGCCGCACGCCAAGCACCTCGCGCTGCGTGATGCCTCGATAGATGCCGATGCCGTGATGGATATGCACCACGTAATCGCCCGGACGCAGGTCTAAGATGGAGGAGAGCGGGATACCTTCGTGAACGCGGCGGCGCAGGATGCGTAAACGGCTCGCCCCAAACAGCTCGGCGTCGGTGAGGACCACCAGCCGCGCCTTCTCCCACAGGAAACCGCTGGACAGGCGGGCATGAACCACTGCCAGTGCGCCCTGCTCGCCCTCCGTGGGGATGCCAGTGGGGAACAGTCCGTGCTCTTCCAGAATCTCACTGACCCGATGCGGCTGCTCGGTAGCGACAATCACCACGCAATGGCTCTGTAGCCAGTTGCGGATGGTGCCCATCAGCGCAGGTAGCTGCCCCCGATAGCCGGGCAGGGCGCGGGCGTTCAGTTCCTCCTCTTTCACCTTTGGCAGTAGTTCGCGGGGCGACGGGATACTGCTGACGGCAAGCCATTGTCGGTTCTGCAAGATGTGTCCCAGCACAGTAGGGAAATCGTCCGGCTGCGGAACCGCCATCGGCACGGTTTGCCACAGCTTCTCCAGCGGTAGCATCTCACCACGCTTCACGCGGTGCGCCAGCACATCCAGTGTATCGCGGCTGGACTGGTGGTAGACGGTTTGCGTCTGCAGCAGCTCTTCCACCACCAGCAGGCAATCGGAGGGCAGATATTGCAGGGCATCGACGCCTGGGTGCAGCAGCACAATGTAGTGTTCCAGCCGTTCAAACGCCACACGGTTTTGCAGGCGCAACAGGTCGTCCTCGACACGCTGACGCAGGGCATCGGGAG
>JAPWUZ010000311.1 GCA_028275265.1 Armatimonadota bacterium
GCTGGGCAAACGGGGCACGTGGAGTCGCACTGAACCTGAACGGCATCACCCTCGGTGGCACATGGACGCCCCGAGATGACCTCAGTCTGTTCGCAGAGTACTCCTCGGAGGTATGGACAGCGCGCAGCGAGGTAACCCAGCTGCCCACACTGAACCAATTTGTGCCCAACAGCAGGGTAAGCACCGTCGGGTTCAATTGGAACATCAACAGCCGTGCCACTATTAGCGCGAGCTACACCAACTTCGTCACCGACAACGACAACCCGCTGCTACTGCGGGATGGAAACACCGAAGGCAGATTCTTCACGGCAAATCTCAGCTACAGCCTGCCCCAGGACTATCAACTGACCCTGACCATCGCCCCGTGGAGTTATCGGGACCAGGTGGATCGATTGATGGATTACGATACGCATCTCGTCATGTTGTCCCTGAGCGGACGATTCTAAAAAGGTGTGTGAAGGAGGCTACGACCATGAAAGCACGCAGAATGCTTGGTTTGGTCAGCGTCACGACGGCCATGCTGACCGCTGTCGTGTTGCTCTACGGATGTGGCGGCGAATCGACCAAAGAGACCACGCTTTCCATCCAGGACACGTTCCGAACCAGTCTGCACGCCACGCGACTGGGAAAGGCGACCTGGTACAGCAGAGCAAACGGAGGATTCGAAGGGCTAACCAACGTGTCCATCACACAAATGGGCTGTATGAAGTGCCACCCCGGCACCAAAGCAGACGGCACGCCCATAGACCCGGCAACTTATCAGCCCGGCTGTGACGACTGCCACACCTCCCCCGGTTCGCCCGTCAGCGACCAGATTTGCCTCAAGTGCCATAGCAGGCAGGCGCGGGAGATGCAGTTCTACAGCGACATCCATCGGCAGAAGGGATTCCGCTGCATGAGCTGCCATACCCTGGAGGACGTACACGGTGACGGCAGGCAGTATGCGGCATGGCTGGAGCCGGGAGCGGTGAAAGCGAAATGCGAAAACTGCCATCCCCAAGTGACCAGCAATCCCGCACACAACATCCACACCAAGGATGTGGACTGCCTCGCTTGTCACACCCAGTCCATTGTGTCGTGTTACAACTGCCACCTGCAGAGCGAGATTCAGGGCAACGTGAAGCGACCGCATACAGTGCTCAAGGACTATATGCTGCTGTTGCGCCGCAAGGACACCGGCAAAGTGTATACCGGTACTATCATGACCCTGAACTACAACGACAAGACTTTTGTGGCGGTTGCTCCCTACCGGGCACACACCATCGCCAGGAACGCTCGCAAGTGTGAGGACTGCCACGACAACGCCGCCATCCGCGAGTATAACCAGACCGGTAGAATCGTGCTGACGACGTGGGACGGCTCCAAAGTGGTGAACAAGAAGGGGGTTATTCCCGTGCCGCCGGACTGGCAAACGGCGTTCCAGCTGGACTTCGTGGATTATACGGGTGACCCGACTTCACCAACGACCGACCCCACCAAGTGGGTCTTCCTAAAAACCGGAGCGGATGGCAAGCAAATGCTTTACGCCGAGCCGCTGAGCCAGGAGCAGTTGCAAAAACTGTCTCAACCTTACACATCACCCTAACTCAGTGCGTACCAAAAGGAGGGAGGCGATATGTACCGGAAACGCACTTTTTGGCTGGCGTCGGTGACACTGGCGCTGGTAGTGACGGTGTTCGCACTGGAGGGCTGCGGGGGCGGAGGCGGTCCGCTCACGCCGCCGACAGGTGGGGGCACGCCCTCGCCGTCCACGCGCTTCACTGAGCTCCTGCCGCCCGCGCAGAAAGACGCCACCTACGTGGGCACACAACAGTGCCTGGGCTGCCATGGACAAGGAAACCGCCAGACGGGAGCCGAACCTGTGGCAGTGGCCTGGCAAAAAACGAAGCACGCTCAGGTGAACGTCGGCTGCGAGCAGTGCCATGGGCCGGGTAGCAAGCACGTCACGTCTCCGTCCAGGGAGAATATCCTTACCTACCCCAACGCGGCGAGCTCCGTCGTGTGCGCCCAGTGCCATGGTCCCATCGCTGACCAGTACGCCCAATCCGGGCACGCCGGTGCGGTGGAGGACGTTATCGAGGAGGCGGAAACCAACCCGAACGTGTATGGCAAAACCTGCTTCCGTTGCCACAGTGCGCCGTTCCGTGCGCAGATGGTGGATAGCCCACTCACCTACGGGCAGTCGCGCGACGCTATTGATGGCGCGATCCAGGCGATGAGTGCGGATTCCATTGTGGAAATTGCGCACGCCACCCATGAGAGCGCATCCTGCGTTTCCTGCCATGATCCGCACCGCCAGACCGGCAACCTGAGCTGGCAGGGCGAGGAGCTGCAGTTGCGTCGTGCGGTGATCAATACCGACACCACGGACGTCGCGCCGGGTACACCCGCTAAGCAGCACACCACCTTTAATCAAATCTGCGCTTCCTGTCACAACGGCAGGGGCGGCAACCCGTCGGACACCGCGCTAAACACGGGCACAGCCCGCGTCAACTTCCACTACAGCAACCAGTACAACATGCTGATGGGTATTACGGGCGTGGAAGGGCAATCGGGTCCCATCGTGCGCACCACCGCACACGCGACCGCGCCCGGACAGTGCACACACTGTCACATGGGTAACTCGCGCCACACCTTCACCGTCAGCTACGATACGGGATGCACCCCCTGCCATACGCCAGCAGACGCTGCGGCACGAGCACAGGCAACAAAGAGCCAGATCGAACAGGCATTGCTGGCGCTGCGTTCGCGCCTGCAGGCGTGGGCGCAGGAGACCTTCGGCGACCCTGACCTGTGGGACTACACGAGCTACATCCAGTCCCTTGGCAAAACGCCGCCGCCACAGGCACAGGTGCCTATCGAGGTCAAACGTGCCCGCCACAACTATCGATTTATCCTCAATGACAAGAGCATGGGGGTGCACAACGCCGCTTATGCTCGCTACCTCATCGAGGTCGCCAACGCCAATCTGGACAGACTGGGGGTCGGCGCGAACTCGCGAACGGCGAGCCTGTCTCCGGCACAGCGAAGGGCTATCCTCGAGTCCGACCTGCAACGACAAAGAGGATCGGCAGGGCGAGCGGTAGATTAATCCCAAGGCAGAAGGGGCGGGCGGCTGCCTGGCCCTTCTGCCTCCCCTATGTCTT
>JAPWUZ010000037.1 GCA_028275265.1 Armatimonadota bacterium
GGGCTTTTACTCTGATCGAGCTGCTCGTCGTGATTGCCATTATCGCCATTCTCGCGGCAATCCTGTTTCCCGTGTTCGCACAGGCTCGCGAGAAGGCGCGACAGACCACCTGTCTGGCGCACCTGCGGCAGCTGGGGCTGGCGTTCGCGATGTACCGCACCGATTACGACGGGCGCAACGCAGGCAACGGCGATGGTAACTGCATGGGTGGCTGGGTAACCGGGGACTGGCCCGCGTGGATGCGCGGTTTCCTGTGGAACTCCGGTGCGCAGTGGGTGCCCTGCATCTACGCCGTGCCCGTCGGACAGGAGACCACCGCACCGGTGAACCCCGAATGGCTCGCCGTGAGGGGACCGGTCAGCGGTGTGCTTTATCCGTATGTCAGAAACGCCGGGCTCTACATCTGTCCGTCAGACCCGCGCGAGGAGAAACTGCTCAGCTACTCGATGAACGCCGGGCTGGCGTTCATCCCTGAAACGGCAGTGGAGCGCCCCGCCCGCCTTGCGCTGCTCATCGACGAGCAAATCACGCTGAACGACGGCGCATACCACCCCGTGACCGCCGACTGCCCTTCCATCGTGCATCACGGTGGGGCGGTGTTCCTGTTCTACGACGGTCATTCGCGGTGGCTGAAGGCGACCAAACCGCCTGTGCTGTGGAACTGCCCGCAGAGCGTGCCCGATGAGGTGTTCTGCTGGAAAATCCCCATCACCGACGCCGAGTCCAGCCGCTACAGCTGGTTCTGCCAGCACGAATAGGGGTACAATCGGTTAGAACAGCCGCTTCATGAGGAGGAAATGATGAGCGCACCGCTGTGCCCGGATTGCCGCATCGAGATGGAAGCGCAAAAGTATTATGGGGTGGTAGTCGATGTCTGCCCCGCTTGCGCGGGCGTGTGGCTGGACGAAGGGGAGCTGCGCGCATTGATGCAGGTTGACCCACTCATCCTGCTGAGCATTGACGACCGTGCGCTGCCCGACGTACAGTACAATCCCGAAGAGGTCGTGCAGCGACGTTGTCCACGTTGCGCCGTATTACTGCATCCTTACCGCTATCTATACGAATCGCCAGTGGAACTGGATGGATGTGCGCAGTGTCATGGTATCTGGATTGACAACGGCGAGCTACGCAAGGTGTTCGAGGAGTTGCACGCCCGCGAGAGCGTTGATGACGAGGAAAAGCGGCGGCTCGCCGTTGCACAATATGCCTTAGAAAGCCAGCAGCGGGTTGAGCGGGCGAACTGGCTGGCTTCGCTCGCTGTTCAGCCTGCTGCGCAAGCGGGTGCCGCCGTTTGCGGGCTTTGGATAGGAACCGATGGGTGCTAATGCGTGGCTGAGTCTCGGCTCCAATCAGGGCGACCGGCTGCAACACCTGCGAGAGGCGGTTCGCCGCCTGCATACCCCGCAGGTGCAGGTGGTGCGTTGCGCCAGCGTGTATGAGACCGAGCCGGTGGGCTACGACACTCCGCAGCCGCTCTACCTGAACACAGCGGTGCAGGTGTGTACCGACTTGGAGCCGCTCGCCCTGCTGGAGCACGTGATGGCAGTGGAACGGGCAGGGGGGCGCGTGCGTACCCACTACGGCAATCCGCGCACCATCGATATCGACATCGTGCTGTACGAGGGCGTGCAGATGCACACTGAGCAGTTGACCCTGCCCCACCCGCGAATGCACGAGCGCGCCTTTGTGCTGATACCTCTGCTGGAGATTGCGCCCCAGCTGACCCTGCCCGACGGCACGCCCGTCCGTGACCTGCTGAAACAGCCTGTGGTGCAATCGCAGAAGGTGTGGAAGTTGCAAGATGCCGACCTATCGCTTTGAAGCGGTGGACGAAACCACCGGACGACCCGTCATGGGCACTCTGCAGGCGAACGATGAGCAGAGCCTGCAGCAGCTGCTGCGGGCGCGCGGCTTCGTGGTACAGCGCATCATCTCGAAGAGCGATAGCCCTGCGCAGCCAGCTGCCCCATCCCAACGCACCGACCGCCGCGCCGAACGCGCCACCGCCAGCCTGCACGCACGCGCCGTCTTCTTCCGACAGCTGGCATCTCTGCTGCGGGCAGGCAATAACCCCATTCAGAGCTTAAGCCAGATTGCCGACCAGCCGTCCATGCCCGAATCGCTGCAGGCGGCGGCGCGCGCCATGCTGGCAAACGCCCATCTGGGACAGCCACTTTCCGAGGCGATGGAACGATTTCCCCGCCTGTTCGCGCCCCATGTGGTGGGCATGTTCCGCGCGGGCGAGCTGGGGGGCTCGTTGGAAGTCATCTGCGACGAAATCGCCACACATTACGAACAGGAACATGCCCTATGGCGCAAGCTGTGGATCCCGCGCCTGTTGCTGTTGAACGGCATCGGCATGTTGCTGCTGGTGCTGCCGCTGTTTCCCGCCTTTTACTACGGCATGGCGCGTGGGGATGTCAGCCAGTTCTACCAGCGATACGTCGTCCTGCTGCTCACGCGCTCCCTGCCCATCTTTCTGGCGGTCATGTTCGTCACGGTGGGCGTGTGGTGGTTTCTGGATTTGCCCGCCAATCGCCGCTGGAAGGATGTGGTCGTCATGCGCCTGCCGGTGTTTGGGGCGTTGAACCGTCAACGTGCGCTCGCCGCTTTCTTGCGCACCCTGCACCGGATGTTCGCCGCGGGAGTGCCCGCCATCAGCGCGTGGGAGGCAGCCGCGCCGTCGGCAGGCAACGTCTTCGTGAGGGAGAAACTGATCGAGGCGTTGCCTATCATCCGACAGGGACAGAGTATCGACCGCGCGTTGCAGGCGACGGGACTGTTTGACTGGGAGACCATCAGCCTGGTCGCCGCCGGGCAGCAGAGCGGGGAAATCGCCGCCATGCTCGACCGCGTGGCAGGCTACCACGAGGAGAACTTACGTGAGCGCTACCAGCGGGCGTCCTTCGCACTGATACGCATCGGCTGTCTGGGGACGCTGATTCTGGGCGGCGCGGCGATGCTGTGGATGGTGTATACCTACTTTAACGGCATGTTCCGCTTTGTGGACGAGTTCTTCAAGACGCCGTAGGGGGAGAAAGCCATGCCTGTATACCGTTACACCGCAAAGAATCAGCAGGGCGGCACGGTGACCGGTCTGGTGGAGGCGGAGGATACCCGTCGTGCGGCGGGTATCGTGCGCGAGATGGGACTGTTGCTGCTGGACGTCCGCCCCGAACGCACGGCTCAGGTGCAACAGGCGGAACAGGTCGTGATGCAGAAAGTGGTCTATCCGGTGTACTCGGGCGTGTCGGTGCGCGATTTGGCGGTGTTCTACCGGCAGATGGCGACGGCGGTGCGGGCAGGCATCCCCGTCCACCGCGCGCTGATCTCGGTGGCGGAGAACACGGGCAAGCCGCGCCTGCGTCGGGTGGTGCAGGCGGTGGTAGACGACCTGATGGCGGGTAAGTCGTTGGCGCAGGCAATGCGCAAGCACCCGCACGTGTTCGATGAGCTGCAGATTGCGCTGATTCAGGCGGGCGAGGAGGGCGGACTGCTGGACAGTATGCTGGAACGCCTTGCGGACTATCTGGAGCGCGACTACAAGCTGCGCCTGAAAATCCGCGCGGGCACGTTCTATCCCAAAGTGCTGCTGCTGGCAGGTATCTTCATCCCCAAAATCCCGATACTGGTGGTCGGCGGGGGACTAATCCCCTACCTGCGGGAGACCGTTGGCTGGGCAGGGCCAGTGCTGCTGGCGGTGCTGGCAACAGTGGCGGCGGTGCGCATTCTGTTGCAGTTCGAGCCGCTTCGGGAGGCTTATGACTCCCTGAAGCTGATGGTACCGGGTATCGGCGGGCTGGTGCGGCAGATGGCGATGGCAAGGTTCAGTCGGGCGATGGCGGCGCTGTATGCGGCGGGCGTCTCCCTGCCCCGAGCTATCGCGGTAGCTGCGCTCGCCGCAGACAACTACTATCTGACCAAACGCCTGCGCGGCGCGATTCGAGAGGTGGAGCATGGGCAGTCGATATCAGAAGCTTTCCGTCGCACGGGGGTGATGCCGCCGCTGGTGCTGGACATGTTGCAGACCGGTGAGAGTACGGGCAACGTGGATGCGATGATGGACAAAGTTGCCGAATATTATGAGCAGGAGACGGATGTCAAAAGCGGACAGGCGGTCGTGGTGCTGAGCGTGGGAGTGTATCTGTTGATTGCGCTGTGGATTGCCAGTATGATTATTGGCTTCTGGCAGGGATACGCCAGCGGTAGCGGGGCGATTCTGGGAGAGTAACGGATGCTGCGCATGCCGGATAGAGATTACTACGAGGTGCTGGGGGTAGCGCCCAACGCGACCGACGAACAGATTCGCCGGCGGTTCCGCGAGCTCGCCCGCAAATACCATCCGGACGTGAACCGCTCGCCCGACGCCGAGCGGCTGTTCAAGGAGATTACCGAGGCATACCGCGTGTTGACCAGCCCGTCGCTTCGGGCGGATTACGACCTGATGCGCCATCGGGCACAGCAGGCGCGTTCGGGCAGCGGTAGAACCACCGGCACTCCCCCGCCGCGCTCGCGCCCAGCTTGGCAGCAGCATACCCAGCAGCGCAGAACGGCTGCAGATTTCTCCTCCACCTACACTTCTGCCCGCAGCTCGGAACTGGAGGCGCAGCAGCTACTGCAGAGCGCGATGCTGGCGTATGCACGAGGCAGTCTGCACGAAGCGGCTTCTCTGGCAAAGCGGGTGCTGCGCCTGCAACGCCACAACGCACAGGCGTACGAGATTTTGGGCGATGTGTACCGGCAGGAACGGCGCATTGAGGAAGCCATCGCCATGTTCACCTGCGCCCTGCAGTGCAACCCACGTCTGGAAAGCGCGCAGTCCAAGCTGGATGCACTGCTACGCCAGCGCTATTTTGCAGGCACACAACCGCCTCACGCCTCCCACACCAGCATCCGGTGGGCGCGCTACGGCACCATCCTCGGCTGGGCAGCAGTCATAATGTTGGTGCTGGCTCCCTGGTACCTTGCGCTGGAGGCGGATGGTACGTTCCAGGGTATCGGCTTCGTGAGCCGATGGAGTATGGCGCTGGTGCTGCTGATGCTCACGGCGGGCATGTTGGCGGGCGCGCTGATCTCGCTGAGCGGAGCGGTCGAGCCGATAGCACAGGTAGTCTGGTGGCCCCATCGTCAGGGACTACCGCAGGCTCGTCTGGCGGTAGCCGGGTTGCTAGGGATTCTGGGGTTGTTCGCCTTCTACGCGGCGGCGTTTCTGTACCTGCTGATAGCCTCCACCCAGAACGCTTTCCACCGTACCCTCAACCGCGCGGTCGTGGTGGTCGTAGGGTTGACGCTTGGTTTCCTGCTCAGCTACGCGCCCGGACGCGAACAGGTGGCACTCTTTGCGCCCAATCTGTTGTGGTTTGGGGTGCTGTGCGGCTGGGCGTTTGGCGATGCGGTGCGCGCTCAGCAAATGGGAAGATAGCCGTAAAACTATTTTTCAAAATAATTGCATTTTCCCGCGAAAATACGTGCTTTCGCGCTGTAAATATGATAATATATGGTGTAACTAGATTTTCGCACGACAGAAGTAGCCCCGACGCAACAGGGTAAACCACGCTGTTTCTTCCGGTGCCGGGCAGGAGCAGCAGGCACGCCCTGAAAAAAGGAGGAATCTCGATGAGGCTCAAACCTTTCAGGCTTTTGCCTGCGGTATGGGCGATAGCGACGCTGCTCGTCACCGTTCAGGCACCGCTTTCGCACGCACAACAGGCGAAGCAGTCCCCTCCCCCTGCGGGAGGCTTTCCCTTCCTGCCGGGTAGCCCGCTGGATATGCTGCTGGCTATGCCCGGTCTGGCTCCCCCCCTGCAGTATCAAACCTCTGTAGCACACACCCGTCCCGAAATCGCCGACCCCAACCGACCTGTCGGTCCCGCGTACTTGCGGGAAGGACTGGGGCTGGGCAACGAAGGTGTGGTGCAAGCCGGTCGCTTCCCTCTGCCTTTCGGCACCAAAGGCGAGAAGGTTGCGCTGGCGTTTTTAAGCGGCGAGTACGTGCCCCCCGAGGGCGAGAAGTTACAGCCCGCGCTGGCACAACTGGCGCAGTCCACAACGCTCTCGGCGCAGGGCATGGATGCCAGGCGCGCCGTGTATGCCTTCATCCTGCTCAACGGCAGGCTGGATGAAGCGCTACAGGCGTGGCTTCAGGAGCGCGGTGTGGAACTGTTGGGTTTCTATCCCTACAGTGCCTACCAGGCGCGCATTCCGGTAGACGCGCTGAACACCGTAGCGGCGCATCCGCAGGTGCGCTGGGTCGGCCAGCCCTACCCCATCCAGAAGCTGGACCCCGAACTGCTTCTGTTCATGGGCGGGCAGACCAACGAACGCATCGGGCTGTACGTCAACCTCTTCGCGCCCGATGAGGGCGCACGCGAGGCGGTTTGCGCGCTGGTAGCGAAGACTGGCACCTACGACCCCTCGCTGGCGGTGATGTATGTGGAGGCGGATGCCGCCGCCGTCAACCGCCTGCTGGACATGAACGCGGTGCTGTTTGTGGAGCCGGTGCGTCAGGCACATGTCATGCACACCCAGTCGCAGGCGTCCATCAGTGCGGACCTGCTGTGGTATTACCAGCACGACGGACGTCCCGAGGGCGGACGTCCCATCAAGGCGGGGGTGATGGACACTGGGCTCAGCTTCCACTGGGACATCAACAACATCTGGGGAGGCGCCGCCGGCTACAACCGCACCGATGAAACCTCCTGGTTCGATGACCGGCACGGTCACGGCACGCACGTGACGGGCACTTTTATGGGCGAAGGAAACGTTCAGGCACGCTATCGCGGTACCGCGCAGGGGCTGCAGGACACCAACGTGGACGGCTTCGACCTGCTCTTCAGCAAGGTGTTTCGGGCAGACGGGCATTCCCAGGGCGACTCTGTCTATCAGGGCTTGCTGGACATGCAGGGACGTGAAGCGCGCTACAGCCGCCAGGTGTTCAACTACAGCGGTGGTTTCGGCGGTACAAATCTCACCGGTACGGATGCTGAGTCCCGCAAGGTGGACGAGATTTTCCAGCAGAACATCGTGCCGGTGATTGCCGCGGGGAACGACGGTCCCAATGCGAACACCATCGGCGGCCCAGGCGTGGCGAAAGGCGCGTTCACCGTCGGCGCGATTTACGACGACGACCCGAACTATGTAGACCGCGTGACGGACTACTCGTCCAGAGGAGCAACGGGTGACGGCCGTGTGAAGCCCGACGTGGTTGCGCCCGGCTCGTGGATCGATTCCCTGAGCAACGCCGACAGCTCTGGTTACAGGTACGGCTGGAGCGGCACCTCGATGGCTACTCCGCATGTCGCAGGGCTGGTAGCGGGTTTCATCGGGCACTTCAACTTCCCTGCCTGGGCGACCAAAGCGGTCATCGTTGCCAACACTATCAATATCGGCGATACGTCCGCCAATCAGGGACGTGGCAAGGTGGATGCCTTCCTTTCGCACTTCAATACCGACGGCTGGTGGTATGTGTGGTGGTGGGGCAACGGCGGTACCGGTGACCTGCGCACGGTGGACTTCAACCTGCCGCAGAACGCATCCATGCTGCGGGTGGTGCTGGTATACCCCGACGCTCCCGCACCATCGGGTGGCAGTATCGCCCTGAAAAACGACCTGGACCTCTACCTGGATAAAGCTCCCTACTCCAGCGGTGCGTCAGGAGAGTGGGCGTCCCTCTCCTCCAGAGACAACGTAGAGGTCATCACCATCTACAATGCGGGTGCGGGTGACTACCGTATCAAGGTCTACACCTATGCGCAGAACGAAGGCTCCTCGCAGGCGTGGGCGGTGGCGGTGCGCGCGGTGTATGGAGCGGTCAACCCCAATATCACGCAGGTCTTTCAAACCCCTGTGGCGGTGAAGCCGAACGTGGACTTCGACGTCACCGGCTGGGCGCGCGCCGACTCGTTTGTGGCGTCGGGCGTTTACGGTGACATCTCCTTCTTGACCTCCGGCATGGCTCTCAACAGCATGACCTACGTCAGATACGCACCGAACGGCGCAGAGGAGAGTTTCAACCTTGGCTATCTCACGGGCATGAATCAGGGCAACATCCCTGCCGGCTACTGGCGGCGCCTCGTGTGGAACCTGCGTGGTACCACCGAAGGCAGCAAGAGCGTCCGCTACCGCGTGCGCTCTATCAACGGCGGCACTTCGAGTGTCATCAACACCATCATCGTGGACGGCACCGACCCTGCTAACTGGCAGAACTTCTGGCCCGACTGGGCGAACACCACCACGCCTTCCTGCTGGATTAAGGTGCAGGATGTGCTTTCAGGACTGGACACGAGCAGGCTGTACTACTGGTACTGGACGTCGGGCTCGGGCACAAAGGGACCGTTTGCGTGCGGTACCCCCGCTTCGAACGGCAGCACCGCGCTGGAGTGGATTTACGCCGCAAGCGTACCCTTCAATCAGGAAGGCGGCAGCGGCGAGAACCAAATCTACTTCCGCGCCTACGATCAGGCGGGCAACTACAGCGACAGCGGCTGGCACGTCGTTAAGATCGATGTCACTGTCCCACAGGACTGGCAGAACTTCTCCGTGACCGACGTGGGCACCACCGGTCTAACCCCCACGTGCACCGTGCAGGTTCGCGACCTCCTGTCGGGGTTAAGCATCTCCGCCGGAGGCTGGTATCGCTATTCCACGGATGGAGGCTCGACCTGGAGCAGCTGGCAACTGGGAACCATGACCGGTTCGGATGGCACCACGGCCTTCCAGACCATCACCGCGCCGAACGTGCCGTTTAACCAGCAGAGCGCGTCCGCCAACCGCATCCAGTTCGCGGCTCGCGACGTGGCGGGCAACTGGTCATACAGCCGGAGTTACACCGTGGCGACCAAGTACACCACCGCGCTGACAGTAGACAACGCCTCCGGCACCATCGGTCACTCAGTAGTACTGCGAGCCACGCTCCGGCGCGTCTCAGATAACGCGGTGCTGGCAGGCAAAACCGTGCAGTTCAACGTGGATGGAAGCAACGCCGGCAGCGCAAACACCAACAGCTCAGGGGTCGCCTCCCGCACGTGGACGGTGACGGCAGGCGCGCTGGGCAACGTGCCGATGAGCGCGTCATTCGGTGGCGACACTGATTACCACGGCAGCTCCGTCAGTGCCACCTTCCGCCGTTATGCCGATACCACCGTCTCGGTAGCCGATGCGTCGGGCACGCGAGGCTCCTCCGTGACGTTGAGCGCAACCCTGCGCCGGGCGCACGACGGCGCGTTGATTGTAGGACGTAGCCTGCAGTTCAAGGTAGACGGCTCGGCGGTAGGCAACGCCACCACCAACTCCAGCGGCGTCGCCAGCATCGGCTATACCATCCCCGCAGGCGCAGCACTTGGCTCGCATACCATTGAGGTCGCCTTCGCCGGGGATGACCCGCTGAACCCAAGCACCGGCACCGGCACGCTCACCGTGGCGGCAAGCACCCGCAAGGTCAGCGGCAAGGTGGAACTGCAGGAGTTCAGCGGTGACCCCAGCACCATGTCGGTCACCATCGAAATCCGAAACCCGGGCAGCACCAGCCCGCTGGAGACACACGTCGTCAACCTCGACGGCAGCAGCCAGTACTCTTTCAATACCACGCGCAACGGCACGTTCGACTTGGCGGCGAAGGCGTCGCACTGGCTGCGGCACACTCGCTCCAGCATCGCCATCACGGGCAATGTCACGGTGAACTTCAGCGTGGTCAACGGCGATGTGGATGGCGATAACGAGGTGACGCTATTCGACTTCGGTGAACTGGTAGCGGCGTTTGGCAGCATGCCGGGCGACAGCAACTGGAACCCCAACGCCGATTTGGACGGAGATGACGAGGTGACGTTGTTCGACTTCGGCATCCTCGTGCGCAACTTCGGCGCGATTGGGGATGACTGAGAGGCAACAGGGATGCCCTGCACAGGGCATCCCTGAACACCGCGAAAGGAGAAACCAATGATGAAAGTTCGCCTTTTGCCCATGCTGGCGATGCTTACCATGACCGCGAGCGCGTGGGCACAAACCAGCTGGAGTTTCAAGTGGAACCAGCCGTATACGTGGAGGCTCGCTTCCCACGAGTCGCGCGTGTTCAGCTGCGAGCAGCCGCGCCCCTTCGAGAAAGTGGCGATGGATGACTGGATTTGCACCAAAACCGGCCCCATCGTGCGGGTGAGCTGGTGGGGCGTGTTGTTGAATGAGGCTCAGTACAGCAAACGATGGAGCTACTACATCGCCATCTACCGTAACATTCCCGGCACCTGTCAGCCGGAGCCAGAGCCGAGATACCACACGTGCGTCCGCCCCGACGTGATCCGCTACACCGGCAGATGGGACTGCACGCAGAAGCGGGTGTTCTACTTCTCCGCCCGCCTACCGACGCCCTTCATACAGCGTGCTGAGGAACACTACTGGATCCAGATCTCGGAGTCAGACAAGGAGAGCGCGCGTCCCGGACAGGAGGACTTCCGCTGGTCGGCGCATCGGGAAGTAAACCTGTGCCCTGCAGGGCAGTTTCCCCCGTGGACGGAGCCGCTCATCGACGCCTGCGACGGTGGGATAGACGACCTGGCGTTTCGACTCTATTCACGCAGTATCACGGGACATGTCAACACCGATGCCTATGTCGGCAAGCGTTATGCCACACTGGAAATCCGTACCCCTGACGGAGAAATCGCCGACGTGCAACATGTAGAACTGGACGAGGACGGCGATTTCGAGGCTGACCCTGACGTGCCGGACGGCAGCTATAACGTAGTGCTCTTCTTCGGTAGCGCGTTGCCGGCGGTGCAAAAGGATGTGCAGATCGGAGACGGCAGCGTTCGGGAGCTGAGCTTCTTCGACGTCTTCTTCGGCGACCTGGATGGCGACGGAGAAGTGAGCCTGTTCGACTTCGGCATTCTCGTGAGGAACTTCGGACGGATGGTGCAGGAGTAAAACCCTCTGTTTCAGGCTTCCGGGGACGGGTAAGATGCTTACCCGTCCCTGTACCCCGCCCCCACTGCCTGCCTGCAATCACGCTCTGTCCCGCAGGAACGTTTTCTCTCGCCGGCGAACCTTTTGCAAGGCACAGTGTGACGCGGTTGAAACCGTGCCTGAGTGCCTGCGTGGCAAACAGCCGTAATGTGTCATTCAAGACGACATTTATGTCATTCTGAGCGAAGCGAAGAATCTCAGAGATGTTTCACTCCGTTCAGCATGACAGGGGAAAGTAGCCGCACGCTTTAGCCTGCATTCAGCATGACAGGAAAGCCAATGTAGGGGGTATGACGAAGATGAAATACATCCAGTATGCCCTGCCTGCGATAGCCGTTGCGCTGGCTGTGGCAATGGTTGTGTCTTGTGGTAGACAGTCCACTACTGCCACCAAAGAGCTGGAGGTCGCCTGCTTCAAGGGCGGGTATGGCATCGACTTCTTCGAGCAGGCGGCGCGCGAATACGAACAGCAACATCCGGGCGTGAAAATCAAGGTGTGGGGCAACCCGCGCGTGTGGGAGCAGCTGCGCCCGCGCTTCATTGCAGGCAACCCGCCCGACCTGACCTACCCCGGCTGGGGTATGGACCACTGGGCACTGGTCTACGAAGGGCAGGTCATCCCGTTGGATGAGTATCTGGACAGCCCGCCTTACGGTAAAACGGAAGGCAAATGGCGCGATACCTTCGAACCTGCGCTGCTGGAGCTGTGCCAGTATCAGGGCAAGACCTACATGTTACCCTACTTCTTCAGTATGCTCGGCTGGTGGTACAACAAGGACATGTTTGAGAAGAACGGCTGGAAACCACCGCGCACCTGGAGCGAACTGCTGAGCCTCTGCGAGAAGATTAAAGCCAAGGGCATCGCGCCCATCACCTACCAGGGCATCTACCCTGCCTACGCCGTGAGCGGGTTCCTCATTCCGTGGGTCATCAGTGCAGGGGGCATTGAAGCTTTTGACAACGCGCAAAACCTAGTGCCCGGAGCGTGGAAGTCGCCGGCGTTCTTGAAAGCGGCTCAGATGATGGACGAGCTGCGCCGTCGCGGCTACTTCCAGGAAGGCGCGAACGGCATGGACCACACGGGGGCACAGATGGAGTTCATTTCAGGACGCGCCGCGATGATACCGTGTGGTACATGGCTGCACTCCGAAATGCGCAACGTGTTGCCGCCAAATTTCCGCATGGGGTTCTTCCTGCCGCCCGTGCTGGACGACGGCAAGGGCGATCCCACTGCCGTCGGTATCGGCATCGAGCCGTGGATGGTTCCTACCAAAGGCAAAAATCGCGACCTGGCGATTGACTTCTACAAGTATATGACCTCGCTGGAGAAGGCGAAGCAGTTCGTGGAGCAGAAGGGCACGCTGATGTCCATCCGCGGTAGCGACCAGGCAAACTTCCCCGAGCATCTGAAAGAGCCCGTAGAGGTCTTCCGCCGGGCGAAAACCGTCTGGTCGGTGGAGTACCGGCAGTGGTATCCCAAGCTGGGCAAGGCGGTAGAAGATGCCACCGCCGCGCTGCTGGCGGGTAACATCACGCCGGAGCAGTTTGTCGAGCGACTGGAAGCGGCTGCGGAGGCGGCTCGGCAGGATAAAAACCTTCCCAAGCACACGTACACACGCGGAAAGGCGCGATGAGCAGACGTTCCCGCGGGATATTTGTCGCCGGGTTTCTGCTACCGGCAACGGTGTTGTATGCGCTGTTCGTGGTGGTGCCGGTAGTACAGGCATTCGCTTTTTCGCTGTACCGCTGGCGGGGGATATCCGCGAACCGCACGTTCGTCGGTCTGGAGAACTTCCGCCAGCTGTTCGCTGACCCCATCGTGTGGCTGGCATTGCAGCATAACCTCCTGCTGTTTGTGGGTACCAGCGTGGTCATTCTCGCGCTATCGCTGGCACTGGCGCACGCCATCGGGCACGATTCGGGCACGGCGCGTTTCCTGCGGGCGGTGTACCTGTTTCCACAGGTGATTTCGCTGGTCGTGGTGGCTGTGCTGTGGATGTTTATCCTCAACCCTTCTTTTGGCATTTTGAACGGCGCGCTGAAGGCGGTCGGTCTGGAATCGTGGGCTATCGCCTGGCTGGGCGAAAAACGCACCGCGCTGGCATCGGTGGGGGTGGCGCATGTCTGGCACGCGCTGGGCTTTTACATCATGCTGTTTAGTGCTGCCCTGCGCACCATTCCACATGAGGTGATGGAGGCAGCCACGCTGGACGGTGCGACCGGTCTGGTACGCCTGCGGTACGTGACCCTGCCCCTGCTGTGGGCGGTGTTGCGGATTGCTTTGGTCTACATGGCAATCGGCACGATGAACATCTTCGCGCTGGTGTTTCTGATGACGCAGGGCGGTCCCGACCGCGCCACCGAAGTGATGCTGACCTACCTGTATGAGCAGGCATTCAAACACAGCGACTTCGGCTATGCCACCGCGCTGGCAATAGTGAACTTCATGGTGGTAATGGCGTTGAGCGGAGCCATCCTTGCACTCCTCCGGCATAACCCACAGGAGGGAAGGGCATGAGCAAGCGTGTTGTGTGGAGCATAGCCGGGGCGTGTGCATTCATCACTATGTTCCTTACATGGTGGGCAACTGCTACCTGGGGCATTGGTGCCTCTACAGACACCGTAACCTATCTTTCGGTGGCACGTAGCCTGCTGAAAGGCAGGGGCTTTGTCGGCATGGACGGAACGCCTATGGTCGAGTTTCCCCCTTTATATCCGTTCATGCTGAGCGTTGCCATTGCCGTATTGCCAGTGTCCCCTTTGGAGGCGGTAAGATGGGTATCCATCGTATCTGCAGGCGGGTGCAGCGGACTGGCGATAGTTTTGGTGCTTTCCCTGCTTCGCACCTTTCTCACGAAAGCGATTGGTCTGCTCCTTGTGCTTTTCGCCCTCCCTTTGTGGTCGGTGTATGTTATGGGATGGAGTGAACCTCCTTTCATCGCTCTGAATCTGCTCTTGAT